>JAPKZM010000184.1 GCA_026393775.1 Candidatus Aminicenantota bacterium | reverse complement strand
GCGGCCGGGTGCTGATCATGGATCAAGGCCGCATTTTCGCCGACGGCCCGCGCGATGCCATCCTGGGCGACGCGGCATTGCTGAATGCCCACCGCCTTGTACAGCCATTGAACATGATTATTGAAAAACGGCGCGGCAAATATTCCGACAATCCCGAGGATTCGTACCCAATCGACCGATTAAACTGAAGACAATCGCTCTATGCTTTCACTGATGGCAGAATATCTCTTGGCCCGGGATTGATGGCTCAGCCGGTCCCGGGGAGTTTTTTCAGATTCTATTGACATTTGGGATACTTATCTACAAAATGCAATTATGACAAGGAGATCAATATGAACAAATTAAAAAAAATAATCGTCGCCATCGTATTATTGTTCGGTTTGGGATCGACAAATTTCGCGGCCGAGTTTTTTGTTGCCAGGGATAGGGGAGACAACCAGAATCCCGGGACGAAAGATGCACCTTTCAAGAATATCGAAGCGGCCCTTAAAGTTGCCAAGGCCGGCGACAGGATCTGCGTGGCCCAGGGCAACTATTTTGGTCTGCGCGACAAGGGATACCTGGAAGCCCCGCAGCCGGTCGAATTGCTCGGCGGCTATGGGGGCGATTTTTCGGCGCGCGACATTGAAAAATTCCCGACCACCATCATCCCTGACCGGAATTCAGGAGCCAGCGGCAGAAAACCGCTATTAAGCATCCTCAATGTTCCCGCCGGAACGACTTTCGTCCTGGATGGTTTTATCCTGGACCGCGGGGAGCAGAACGCCTATTCTCCAAAAGACGGCCTCATCGAAGGCCTGGGCGGAAGAATTTTAAGCGAGACGGAAAAGCCTGCCGATGGCCCAAGTACCGTGAATGAACCTCTTGTTTGCTTCACCAACAAGGTCAATGCCAGGATCGAAGGCGAACTCATCATTCGCAACTGCGTTTTTTTGAACGGCCATTTCGCCATCCAGGGCGGCTTTAAAAAAGGCAGCGTAAAAATTCTCAACAATATTTTTGCGGCGAATAAAATGGCTGCCATCGAAGTTTTCGGAACCGGCGGCCGCAAGGGCTCGAAAGGACCGATTGAAAAAAGCGGCCAGGTCGAGATCGCCAACAATACGATCCTGTTCACCTGGAGCCGGCTGAAGGACTTCGCCGATATGGGCTACGGCATAAGGATAATGACCATGGTTTCGTACGATATCCACGACAACCTGATTGGCTGCAGCGTCCTGACCGGGATCGATCACACCCGCAACAATCCCAATGAATGGGTGAAAATTGACAACAATATCCTCTTCTTGAACAAGCAGGCCCCGCTGCTGTACGTTGAGCCGGGCACTTCGGCGGCCGGAATGATGGAGCGGGTGAAGATCGGGGACCTGAATGCCGATCTTGGACTGGCCAGTTGCAAGGGAAATTCTGACAAGATGAATTTTAAATTGCCTTTGCACAAAGTTTACCTGCAAAATTTCCTCAATGCCCGCTACAGCGAAAGCGCAGATTTCGACCCGGATTCACCGGCCAACGTGCTGCGCGAAATAGTCGGATTGCCGAAACAGGGCAAGCTCAGCACCCAGGTCACCATGTTCGCCAACCGCTATCCCATCCAGGACGTCATGAGCCTATTCGGCGCCGTCAAACAAGCGGGCGCGCAAAAACCGCAATAGTTTTTCCGGCTTCAGCAACCGGAACGGTGCTTTAACCGAACAACCGCAGCAGCGCCGGGGTGACGTCGCTGAGGCTTTTGATTTTGGCGCGCAGAAATTTGCCGTGGCGGCCCCAGGCCAGGAACGGTACCGGGTTGCGGCTGTGGCCGCGCGTGCGAAAATCCTCGAGGTTGCCGTGGTCGCTGGTCAGGATCAGGGTATCCTGCTTTTTGTCCAGGCGGGCCAGCAGATTTTTGAGCAGATCGTCAAGTTCCCTGATCAGGGCGACGCAATCGGCAAAAGAGCGGCGGTGGGCGTAAATATCGGTTTGAAAGTATTCGTAGAGAATGAACTCGTATTCCAGTGCAGCGTAAGCCATGATCGCGGCGGCCTGGGCAGGAGAATATTCGGGAAGTTTCAGCCCCTGGCTGAGCAGTTGGCGGTTGGAATAATCCTGGTAGAGTGACCGCCGGGTTCGGATGTCGGCTTCGCCGAAAGGCTTCTGTCCGCTGGCCAGCATCATGCAGGTGGTCACTGAGATCATTCGCTTGAAACGCTCCGGGAATTCTGCTGAGAACCAGAGGCGGCCGTCAGGATCAATGCGGACATGTCTCGCAGTGAACAGGTCATCGTGCGCCGGGTAGGAGTTAAGATAGCTGGCCTTGACTCCCTTTTTCGCCAGTCGGGACAGCAGATTCTTTTCCAGGATGACGGC
Source organism: Candidatus Aminicenantota bacterium (assembly GCA_026393775.1). Classification (GTDB taxonomy): domain Bacteria; phylum Acidobacteriota; class Aminicenantia; order UBA2199; family UBA2199; genus UBA2199. Next base: position 958 of record JAPKZM010000184.1, on the reverse strand, counting down.
GCGCAGGTTGCGGTCGGGATAGCCGTTAACGTGGCGGTTGCCGATCGACCTGGCCCCGACGCCGCAAAACAGCGCCGTTTGACCGCTGGCGCTCTGCGGTGCCCCGGGGAGGCCCAGGGTGGCGTCGATCGCGGCCAGCGGCGTGCCGTCGGGCAGAGACATGCCCCCCTGCCAGCAAGGCAGATAGAGACCGCCGGCTTGAAAGAATGGATTGCCGGCATCGGCCCGGCCCATTCCGATCCCGTCGATAAAAATAAAAATGACCCGCGGCATCGAATCATTATAAACCATCTCTCGGGAAAAATAAAAAAAATTTGGCAGATATCTTGCATTCCGAACGGAAAAGAGCTATAATTGGGCTCCCTGCGAAGGATATCGAGTTAAAAATGATTGACAAAACAGGTATAGTTGTGCTATACTCATTTTTTTTTCACGCTGGCGTAGCTCAGCTGGTAGAGCAGCTGATTTGTAATCAGCCGGTCGGGGGTTCAAATCCCTTCGCCAGCTTGCGATAAATTGACGGTGGTACGTGAGGGCAGGTTCCAGAGTGGTCAAATGGGACGGGCTGTAAACCCGTTGGCGCAAGCCTTCGAAGGTTCGAATCCTCCCCTGCCCATATTTGGGACGCGGGAGTAGCTCAGTGGCTAGAGCTAAAGCCTTCCAAGCTTTAGGCCGCGGGTTCGAATCCCGTCTCCCGCTTTTGAGCGCCCTCGTAGCTCAGTTGGCAGAGCGCATCCTTGGTAAGGATGAGGTCATCAGTTCGACCCTGATCGAGGGCTTTTAATTTGCTGACGACTTATAAAGAAATATTATTTTTTTAGGAGGCAAGCATGGCGAAGGAGAAATTTGATCGTACGAAGGAGCATTTGAATATTGGGACGATCGGGCACGTGGACCACGGCAAGACGACGTTGACGTCGGCGATCACCAAGGTGTTGAGCACGATGAACTCGAAGGT
>JAPKZM010000067.1 GCA_026393775.1 Candidatus Aminicenantota bacterium | reverse complement strand
CCATCTCGTAGGGATCGGTCAGCAGCGGGTGAAACGGAGTTATGCGCAGCTTGAAACCAAAATTGCCGGTGCGGCTGCAAGGGATGAAGCCGCTGAAGCGGTAACAATTGCCGGCGAGTTTCACGATGTCGTTCAATGCGGCCAGGGCTGAATTGTGCAGTACGTCTTCCCCGATAATGTTGCCGTAATAGGCTTCCACCCGGATGTCGTTGGGATCGATTTTCCCCAGATAAATATCGGCCTGCAGCGGAAATTGTTCGCGGCTTGTATAGGTCCGGTTGGTATCGGCCTGGACATTGTCGATGCGCAAGGAGGAAAATTCAGTTTTGATCCTGTTTTTCCACTTGACCAGCTCGCGGGTAGCGGCAAAATTGTCAGCGCTCAATTTGGCGTGATTCTCGGCCGCGTTCTTGTAGAATTTGTAGAAATATTCCTTGACCATGCGGTTGGTATTGTAGCGCGAGGCGATCGTTACCAGGGAATGCTTCATCATGCGGATCCACTCGCGCGGCAATCCGTCCGAACCCCGTTCATAAAACAGGGGGACGATGTCTTTTTCAAGTATCGAATAAATAGCCTTGCTTTCGACCTCATCCTGGTATTCCTTGTCGGCATAGACTTCGCGGTTGCCGATGGCCCAGCCGTTTTTAAGGTCGTAGGCTTCGTCCCACCAGCCGTCCAGGACGCTGAAATTCAAAACGCCGTTGCAGGCGGCCTTCATCCCCGACGTGCCGCAAGCCTCCAGGGGGCGCAAGGGGGTATTCAGCCAGATGTCGACTCCGGAAACCAAGTAACGGGCGACATTGATGTCGTAATCCTCGACGAAGGCGATCTTCTTGCGCAGGTGCTCCGCGGACATGAAGGTGATGATGTTCTTGATCAGTTCCTTCCCGGCCTGGTCCTGCGGATGGGCTTTCCCGGCGAAAACGAGCTGAACCGGGCGTTCCACGTTATTCAGTATCTTCAGCAGCCTTTCCGGGTCCTTGAAGATCAGGTACGCCCGCTTGTAGGTGGCGAAACGGCGGGCAAAACCGATGGTCAGTGCCACCGGGTTCAAGGCCTCCTGCGATTCGTTGACCAGCAGGTTGGAAGCCCCCTTGGCGATCAGCTGCTTCTGCAGCCGCTGGCGGGCGAAAGCGATCAGGCGCCGGCGGCGGATTTCGTGCACGTTCCACAGTTCCGGATCGGGGATATTCTGGATCTTTTCCCAGGCATCCCGGTAATCCTGTTTTTCATGCCACTTGCCGCCAAGGTATCTTTCAAACAAATCGTTCATTTCAAAGGAAACCCAGGATGGGATATGGATGCCGTTGGTGATCGCCTGGATCGAAACGTGTTCGAGCGGCACTCCGGGCCAGAGATTTCTCAGCATGTCCCTGGAAACCTTGGCATGCAAAGTGGAAACTCCATTGACGAAAGCCGCGTTCTTTACGGCGGCCACGGTCATGGAAAAATTTTCCTGGCTGTTGTCGGGATGGGCCCGGCCGAAAGCCAGGAAATCATTCCAGGAAATGTTGAATTCCTTGACCATGTTGGCGAAATAATTCTTCATCAATTCGGGAGTGAAGACATCGTGGGCGGCCTGCACGTTCGTATGGGTGGTGAAAACGCTCGACTTGCGTACCAATTCGATCGCCTCCTGAAAAGTAAGGCCGCCGTTCTTCATCAGCATCCGGGCGCGCTCAAAGGGGGTAAACGCCGAATGCCCCTCGTTCATGTGCACGGCCGTAACCTGGATGCCCAGGGCGTCGAGCATTTTCACCCCGCCGATGCCCAGGATGATCTCCTGCTGCAGCCGGATCTCGGGGTTGCCGCCATAGAGCTGGGCGGTCAGGCGCCGGTCGTACTCGCTGTTTCTCGCCAGGTTGGAATCGAGTAGATAAATATTCACTCTGCCGACCTGGATTTGCCATATCTTGACCGCCACGACGCGACCGGGGAAGTCAAGCTCGATTTCAAGCACCCGGCCGTCGGGACGCTTCACCTCCTGGACCTGCATGTTGTGAAAATCGTTGACCTGGTAAAAATCCTGCTGCCAGCCGTCCATGTTCAGGTACTGTTGAAAGTAGCCCAATTGGTAAAGCAGGCCTACGCCGCGGAAATTGAGGTTCAAATCACTGGCAGCCTTGACGTGATCGCCGGAAAGGATGCCCAGACCCCCGGAATAGATGGGCAGCGTATCGTTCAAGCCGTATTCGGCGGAAAAATAGGCAATGCTAACCTGCTGCGTATGGTTGACGCTGTGCAACAAGTGCAGGTAGCCCTCCAGCTGTTCATGGACCCGCTGCACTTCGCTTAAAAAACCTTCGTCGCCGGCCAGTTCATCCAGCTTTTCCTGGCTGATCTCCCCCAGCATGCGGATCGGGTTATGCTGGTTTTTTTCCCACAAATCGCTGTCGAGGGTGATGAACAGCTTGATCGCCTCGGGATTCCAGGTCAGCCACAGGTTAGCGGCGATGGCTAACAACGGCTTGAGCTTTTCCGGCAAGTCAGGAATGACCTTGAATTTCATGAAACTGTTCATCAGTTATTGCTCCTGCCAAATGGCGAATGAAAACACCCCGATCACAGCAGGGACAGAATCTGGTCTTTTTTCAAATTCAGAAAAAATTTCAATTTTCCCGTGATCTGATTCTTGTTTGAAACCAGCAGCAGGAAATAACCTGCATTCAAGGAATAGACAAAAATCTTGAATTGCCCGGAAATGTATTCAATGCAAATGTCGGCGCCGGTTACTTCCAGGTGATCCAGCTTGGCCAGCACATCGGCCAGTTCGGCGCCCAGCAGGTCCAAGTCGATGCCGGAAGGCAGATAGGTCGATTTCTCCAATTCAAGCCCATCCCGGCCCCAGATCCCGATCAGGTAGGTTTCAGGATTTCGCTGGTGAATCTCGCTGAAAATCGTTTCAAACAATTTGGCTTCCCCTTTTTTTGATCAACTCCAGGAAATATTGCAATCTTTCTACGATCAGGCTGTTTTTTTCATGGCGCTGCAGCAGTAAAATAGCTTTGATCTTTAAAAAATACTCGGCATGGCCCGATTTTTCAAAGAGTTTCTTGTAAATGGCCAGCGATTCCCGGTAAAGGCCCTGTTTAAAATAAAGTTCGGCAGCGCTTTCCGTCTCGTAATCCAATTCCCGTCCGGGTTCAGGAGAAGATTTTTCCTCCACGGGCAATTCGGGTTCGACCGCTTCGGCAAAAGTGATCACCGGCGGCGTGTCAGCGGCAGTGGCAGGCTTGGTGTCATCCTGGCGGACTTCGACCTGCGTGTCGGCCAGTTTTTCAGAAACGCTGGTTTCAAGCCGGCCCTGGATCTGCTTGACCCGTTCCTGGGCTATGGGGTTGAAAGAATCCAGGAAAAGCAGCTTCTGGTAATACAGCATGCTCTCGGGATGCTTATGCAGTTCGAAATTCAAGTCGGCCAGTTCTTTCAGGACCATGATGTTGTCGCCGAACATGGCGTGCATTTCATGCAGCAGGTGCATGGCTTGCGCATTATTTTTCAAGGCACGCAGAAATCTGTACTTGAGGAACCTCAATTGAAAGGAAGCGGGGAACTGCTTGAGCACCTCGTCGGTTTGGGTTAGGCCGGCGGCGAATTTGTTCTGCTGGAACATCTCTTCCAACAGCGCCAGCTGCTCTCTTTCATTCTGAAAACTAGCCAATTTCACCTCATCCTTTCAGCAAACCGAACATGGCTTATATAGCACATCAGCCAGGACAAAGCAATCACGATCCGGCGCGCCGCTCCCTTCGTTGCCGGAAGCAGCGGTAAAGACTTGGGCTCGGGTTATTTCGCTGTTTCACTCGCCGCGCTGCCGGCCTGGTACATGGTCAGGGAGATAAAATCCTGGGGGATATTGCCAATGATGCCTTGCTCAGAATCCTTGTAAGCGCGACCGTCAATGACCAGCAGTGCGTGTATCCACATTTCCTCGGAATAATATTGCGCCGGCCAATAGAAGGTCAACCTTATCTCGCCGTTGGCATCGGTGCCTTTTTGATAGGTGGACTGGTTGTTCGAGAAATGGCCCCAGTTGAGCTGGGTGTGCGAATATTGATCAGGCAATTGTTCAATACCAGGCCGGCCATGAGCGCAAATAAAAATGTTTTTTTCATGTTCGTTGTCTCCTATTTACCGGTGCTGGTGGTGGTTTCGGGATCGGCGAAATTGCCGCACCAGACGCTGATGTACCCGGTCACCGGTGACACACGGTGCCCGCCGAGATCCTTGCCGTGGATGGTTACCACCGCCACCAACTGCAGGATGAACTCCCGGCTGGGAACCTCGCGTAGGGCCAGAAGCGGGGCTTCAAGTTTGGCTACGTGGCGGATCAGGACGAATGGGATTTCGGTCTCTTGGGAGAATGAAACCAGCATACTGACGGGCTGAGTAAAGCGGTAGGGCACGTCGACCCCCTCCACATTGCGGCCGTCGGTGCGCCTGAATTCCACCTCAATCTGGTCGACCATGACATCCATGTAAGGGGTGATTTCATTCTCCGGCATGAGCGGATCCAGGGGAGTCGCCCTGAGCGCGGCGACGCCATTGTCGTTGATGATGCTGCCGTTGGTTAAAACATCGGAAAAAACCGTGGTCGACCCTTCTTTGCCTTCCAAGTCCTTTCCGGTCAGGGAGACGATCTCGAGCATGGAACCCGACGTGCTTTCGTTTTCCACGGCGTTGCACGCGGTCATGACCAATGCCACTATGATCAAGCCGATGATTTTCAATTTCATGCTTCCCTCCTATTATTTTATGATGCGCGGGGTTATGAAAATGATCAGCTCCTGCTGCGACCCCGACTTACGGTTATTGCGGAACAATGACCCCAATATGGGGATCTTGCTCAGAATGGGCACGCCGTCATTGCTGCTCGACTGGGTGGTCTTGTAAAGGCCGCCGATGACGATGGTGCCTCCGTCGTTGACCATGACTGTGGTCTTCGCCGTCTCGGTGACGTTGGGCGGTATGCCCTGGACCGGCTTGTCGAAAGTGGCCACGTCGGTCTTGAGGTCGAGGAGCATGATCACCGAGCCCCGGGCCGTGATC
>JAPKZM010000007.1 GCA_026393775.1 Candidatus Aminicenantota bacterium | reverse complement strand
TTCCTGCCAATAGACATCGCCAATCATTTCATGCCCTTCGGCGTAGAACGGGTAATAAAGCAAGAATTTCTGCAGCAGGCGCTTCATTTCCAGGAAGCGGCTTAAATTGGCCAGGTTTCTGATCTGCAAAAGATAGATTAGCGGCATGTTGAAGTCCTCAAATGCCGCGGCTTCAAGCAGGAGCAGGCTTTCCACATAGAGTTTCAACTGCTGCTGACGGTAGGCCGCCTCGATTTCGCGCCATTGGCTCAAGGATCCGCCCGCGGCGCCATCAAACGAGTGCGACTGCAGGCTCTCCAGGTCAGCAAAACAAAAATTGGCAAGGTAAAACTCACGGATTTGTTGATACCCCTCGTCCCCGTTCATCGCCATTTCACCCTCGCCGCCGATTGGGGTATAGGCGATGCCGCCAGCGGTTGCCCGCGTCAAGGCGAAGGCTTGCCCGTCATGGCAAACCAAAAAAGGCGCCAGGCTGAAATTGATAGTGGCGTTTGCGTAAACCAATTCGCCTTCCTGAACATGCCCGCCGGCTGCGCGTTTTTTTTCAACCGGGTTCTGCTTCAGGGTCACGGAACCGGTGATCTTTTTATCAAAAAGTTTGAACAGGTTTTCAATCCAGAATTTATAATCGCCGAAAAGGCCTTTCTTCACCTTGTCATCGAGCTGTGTTTTCTGGTTTTTCAGGTAATCGGCTATGTTTTCCAGGATGAATGCCATGGTCTGCCGCTCGGTCTTGCCCATATTCAGGATCTGAGTGTTGAAAATCTGTAAAAAGCTTATGATATTTTCAATCATTTGAAAGATGTCGTCGGAAAAAAAAGTTTTCCCGCCCGGCAACTGAAAATTCTTTTTCCGGGCCAGGTTTTCAGCTTTAAAGAGCCCGTCCAGGATGACAATCATATTCAAAAGCAGAAGATCGGCGTTTTCTTTGTTGAATTCACGTTTTTCAAACTTGGAATCAGGGGAAAAAATCGCCAAAAATTGGCTCAGTTTTCCGAATTGGCCGAAAAGGGGTTCCATCATATTCTCCAGTATGCGTCGCCGGTGTTATTATATGAAGCCCTTCCCGGAAAGTCAATTTTAAATTGCTTTTTCACCCCAGGTTTGTTATACTTTTTATATTAATCATGGAAGAAATACTGGGCAATCGGCTAGTACAATTGGCTATTATTTTGGCCGCGATGGTCTTGATCTTGAAGATCGTCTACCAGGTCCTGAAGACCGCCAAAGTATCCGCATTCCAGAATAAATCATTCTTCGAAGCCTTTTTTTACCTGCTGGCCAAGAAAGCCTATATGGAAAGGAGCGCCAGGAGGGCCCGTCAACAGAACATGTATTTCAAAGCCGGCCAGATATATGAGGAAATCGGCGAATTCAAAAAAGCCCTGCAGGTGTATGAGGAAGGCCAGGAATACGAGTACATGGGCGCGCTGCTGGAGAAATTGAACAAGGAAAGCGAAGCCATTGAAGTTTATAAAAAAAGCGGCAATAGCGACAACCTGATCAAGCTGCTGCTCAAGCGCAAAAATGTCGAGGCCGCCGGCATCGTCCTTGAAAACAACAACCGATTTCAGGAAGCGGCCGAGCTGTACTACAATTACGAAAGGTATGAAAAAGCGGCCCAGATCTATGAAAAAAAAGGTTTTTACAAAAAAGCGGCCTATATCTACGAAAAAGGGGGCAATCTAAAAAAGGCGGCCGCCAATTTTGAAAAATGGTTCATCACCAGCTTCGATACGTCGGTCGGCTATCAGAATTCAAGGGAGCTGGAGCAAGAGCTGCTCAAAGCCGTGGAACTATACACCCAGCTGAACGAATTGGAAAAAGCCTACAACCTGCTGATCAAGTACGGAAAATTCGAAAAGGCCGCCGAAGTGGCCTTGAAAATGAAAAAGCTGGGCGATGCCGCCCAGAATTACGAAAAAGCCCAGCAGCCGCTTAAGGCCGCCGAGATCTATGAGCAATTGAATCAGCCCAAGATAGCCTACCTGCTGCGCGGTGAAAGCGCCTTCGCCAAAGGCACCACCCTGGAAGCAGCCGAGTGGTTCCTGAAGGGAGAAGACTATACGCGGGCGGCTGAACTTTTCGAATGGGACAAAAAATATTCCAAGGCCGCCCACTGCTATTTCATGAACCAGAATTTCCTTGGCGCCGCCGACAATTACCTCAAGGACAACAACGAAGAGGAGGCGGCCAAGATGTTTGAAATGGGCCGCGAATGGACCATGGCGGCCAATATTTCGTTCAAATTCGGCAAATTTCAGAAAGCCGGAGAACTGTATGAAAACGCCCAGGAATACTTCAAGGCCGGCAATTCCTTCATCAAGGTAGATGACGACCGCCGGGCCCTGGCTAATTTTCAGCAAGTCCCGCCCGATTCCCCGGATTTCCCGACCGCCATCACCCTCATGGCCAACATCTTTTTGAAAAACCGCAAGCCGCAATTAGTCATCGAAAAAATCGAAAAACTGCTGGGCAACCATTCGATCGACAAATCCAATATCGAATGGTTTTATGTTCTGGGCCAGGCGTACGAAAATGCGGGCAATTTCAAGAAAGCCTTTGAAATATACCAGATGATCCTGACCGAGGACTACTCCTTCAAGGACGTGCACCAAAAAATCAAGGAAGTCGAAAACCTGATCCAGAAATACAAGGAAATGGACCTGATCAACGAAGATTCCAGCGAGCGTTACCGCATCATCGAAAAGATCGGCGAAGGCGGTATGGGAGTGGTTTTCAAGGCTGAAGACACGGTCTTGAAACGCGTGGTCGCGCTGAAGATCCTAAACAAGACCCTGGTCACCGACAAGCGCAACCTGGAACGTTTTTTTTCCGAAGCCCGCTCCACCGCGTCCTTGACCCAGGCCAATATCGTCACGGTTTACGATGTCGGTCAGATCAAGGACGATTATTTCATCTCCATGGAATACATCGAAGGGGAGAACTTCATGAGCCTGATCCGCCGCAAAAAGGTCTTTTCCCCTTCGCAGCTCGTCTTCATCGCCATCAAGCTTTTCAAGGCACTCGATTATTCGCACCGCAAGGGAATCATTCACCGCGATATCAAGCCTCACAACATCATGATCACCAAGCAGAAGGAGATCAAGATCATGGATTTCGGTCTGGCGGTGATCCTGGGCGATCAGAAAAAGGGGGAAAGCGGGGTCATCACCGGCACCCCCTATTACATGTCCCCGGAGCAAATTCAGGGCATCCCGGTCGATCACCGCACCGACATTTATTCCTCCGGCACAACCCTCTTCCACATGACTACCGGCCATGTGCCCTTTAAGGGTGAAAATATTTTTTACCAGCACCTTTTCGACCCGATCCCGTCGATCAAGAAATACCGCAGCGATATTCCCGACAAATTGTGCTTCATCATTGAAAAATGCATGGAGAAGAAGCGCGAGCAAAGATTCCAGAGCGCTATCGAAATATTAAACGAGATCAAGACCATCAAAATTTAAGGAGAAAAAAATGGATTTTGCATTAGATGAAGAACTTTTAGCGTTCAAGACGGAAACCCACAAATTCGCCGAAAAGGAAATGCGTCCCAATGCCCGTGAATACGACGAAAAAAATGAATTTCCTTTCGAAATAATGAAGAAGGCTTTTGCGGCCGGTTTCCTGACCTCAGGGATACCGACCGAATACGAGGGGGCCGGTTTTTCAGCGCTGATCAACACCATCGTCTGCGAAGAACTCGCCTGGGGCTGCGCCGGCATGTATACA
>JAPKZM010000079.1 GCA_026393775.1 Candidatus Aminicenantota bacterium | reverse complement strand
AGGCCAGGTAGGCGTAGGCTGTGGAATGGGACTTGTTGAAGCCGTACTCGGCGAAGGTCTTCATCTGGCCGAAGAGCCCCTCCACCTTTTTTTTGTCGTAGCCGCGCTTGATGCTGCGCTCGATGAACCTCTTTTCCTGGGCGGGCATCTTGTTGACTTCCTTCTTGCCCATGATCTTTCTCAGCTCGTCGGCCTCGCTCATGGAAAAGCCGGCCACGCGCACCGATATCTGCATGACCTGCTCCTGGAAGACGATGATGCCGTAGGTGTCCTTCAGGATCTCCTCGAGGTCGGGGAAGATGTAGGTCACCTTCTCGCGGCCCAGCTTGCGGTTGACGTAGATGTCGGCCATGCCCGACTGCAGCGGCCCGGGGCGGTACAGGGCATTGAGCACGATTAGGTCCTCGATCCGGGACGGCTTCGTCTTCTTCAGGTAGTCGCGCATGCCCGAGCTCTCGAACTGGAAGATGCCGTCGGCGTCGCCCTTCTGGAAGACCTTGAACGTCTTGGCGTCCAGCAGGTTGATGTTCTCCAGGTCGATGCTGACCCCCTGGCTTTCCCGGACCTCGCGGATGATGTTCTTGATGATGGTCAGGGTCTTCAAACCCAGGATGTCCATCTTCAGCAGGCCGATGCTTTCCACCTCGTCCTTTTCAAAGTGGGTGGTGATGTCGTCGCGGGTCTTGTACAGCGGCATGTACTCGGTCAGCTTCCGGGGCGCGATGACCACCCCGGCGGCGTGCATGGAGGTGTGGCGGATGTTGTTCTCCAGCTTCAGGGCGTAGTTGATCAGCTTGACCGTCTGGGGGTTGTGCTTGATCTCGCGCTGCAGCTCGGGGTTTTTTTCGATGACGTCCCGCAGCTCCACCTTGGGGCCGTCGGGGATCATCTTGGCCAGGCGGTTGACCTCGGAAAGCTTGATCTCCATCACCCGGCCGATGTCGCGGATGGCCAGCTTGGCCTTCATGCGCCCGAAGGTGACGATCTGGGCCACGTTGTCCTCGCCGTACTTGGAGCGGATGTACTCGATGACCTCGTCGCGACGTTCGCCGTCGAAATCGATGTCGATGTCGGGCAGGCTGACGCGCTCGGGATTGAGGAAGCGCTCGAAGATCAGGTCGTATTCCAGCGGATCGATGTTGGTGATGCCCATGACGAAGGCCACCAGGCTGCCGACCACCGAGCCGCGGCCGGGCCCGACCGGGATGTCGTTTTTCTTGGCGAAGCAGATGATGTCCCAGACGATGAGGAAATAGCCCGGGAAGCCCATCTCGCGGACCTTCTCGATCTCGTAGCGCAGCCGCTCCTGGTATTCCTCGTAGCTGTGCTTCAAGTGCTTGGCCTTGGCCAGGTACTGGTGGGTGATGCGCTCGAAGCCCTCCAGGCAAATCTTTTCGAAATAGTCGTCGATGGTGAGCTTGCCGGGGACGACGAAGCTGGGCAAAAAGTACTTCTTGAGCTTGAACTCGAAATTGCAGCGCGAGGCGATCTCGAAGGTGTTGTCCAGGCAGCCGGGGATGGAGCCGAACAGGGAGGCCATCTCCTCGCTGGATTTGAAATACAGCTGCTCGCTTTCCATTTTCATCGCCCGGTCGGGGTTGCTGATGACGTCGCCCGTTTGCAGGCAGATCAGGATCTCCCTGGCGTCGGCGTCCTCCTGGTTCAGGTAATGGACGTCGTTGCTGGCCACCAGCGGGATGGACAGGCGGCCGGCCAGGTCGACCAAGCGGGGCATGACCTGCAGCTGTTCGGGCATGCCGTGGTTTTGGAGCTCCAGGAAGAAGTTGTCCTTGAAGACCTCCCGGTACCAGCGGGCCGCGGCTTCGGCCTTGTCCTCCTGGCCGCGCAGCAGATAGTGCGGGACTTCGCCCTGGATGCAAGAGGACATGACCAGCAGCCCCTCCTTGTATTTTTCCAGGATCTCCTTGTCGATGCGCGGCTTGCGGTAGAAGCCCTCCAAAAACGAGGCGGTGATCAGTTCGCACAGGTTGCGATAGCCCTGGTCGTTTTTGACCAGCACCAGCAGATGGAAGTAGTTGAGCTCATCCTCGCGGCGGTTGGGCTTGTCGAAGCGCGAGCCCGTCGCCAGGTATAGCTCGGAGCCGATGATGGGCTTGATCTCGCTGGCTTGCGCCTTTTTGAAAAAATTGACCGCCCCCAGGATGGAACCGTGGTCGGTCAGGGCCACAGCCGGCATCTGGAAGGTGAGAGTCTTTTTCAGCAGCTCATCGATCTTGAGGGTCGAATCGAGCAGGCTGTATTCGGAATGAAGATGAAGGTGGATAAAGCTCTTCATTCCCATTCAATGGTGGCCGGGGGCTTGGCGGTGATGTCGTAGACGACGCGGGTGACCGGGCGGACCTGGCGGACGATGCGGTTGGCCGCGGCGTCGAGGACCTCGGCCGGCAGGACGGCCCAGTTGGCGGTCATGCCGTCGGTGCTGGTGACGGCGCGCAGGGCGATGACCTGGCCGTAAGCCCGTTCGTCGCCCATGACGCCGACGCTGCGCACCGGCAGCAGCACGGCGAAAGCCTGCCAGGTTTTTTCGTACCAGCCGCTGCGCTTATCTCGCTGATGAAAATGTCGTCGGCTGCCTTCAAAATGGACAGCTTGGCGGGGGTGACTTCGCCGAGGATGCGCACCGCCAGCCCCGGTCCCGGGAAGGGGTGGCGGTTGTAGAGGTCGCCGGGGATCTTCAGCAAACGGGCCACTTCGCGAACCTCGTCCTTGAACAGGAACCTGAACGGTTCGAGGATCCGCCCCTGCCGTTCCAGCCGCCGCACCTCCTGCACTCGGTTGTGGTGGGTCTTGATGGTTTGCGATGGGCCCTGGACCGGGTTGCTTTCGATCACGTCGGGATACAGGGTGCCCTGGACCAGGAAATCGAAATCGGGCAGGCCTTTATAAAAAACGTCAATGAAAGTTTTGCCGATGATTTTGCGTTTCATTTCCGGTGCGGCAACGCCTTTCAGGTTTTTCA
>JAPKZM010000138.1 GCA_026393775.1 Candidatus Aminicenantota bacterium | reverse complement strand
TCGGCGAAATTCAATACCAGCTGCCTTTCGTTTTCCTTGAGGGTGGCATCAATGGATTGCCTGAGTTCATCAATTCCCTCGCCGCTCAGTATTTTCCCTTTCAAGTCAAAAATAACGACATTACCCTTTTTTCTTTTTTCTATCTTCATTTTGCTTCTCCTTGCCTTAACGAAACATTTATAACATATCAGAAATAAAATTTCAATCTTTTTTTTTATTTCACCATCTGGTCTTCGTCGCCGGCCTTGCATGCCGGTCCGTTGGGGCAGTGAGCGGCGCTGCGCTCCCATTGCAGGGTGGTATGGGCGATCTTGAAGCGCTCGTGCAGCTCGCGGCTGGCTTGGGCGATCAGCGCATCGTCATCGTCGGCCGCGACCTTGACCAGGTGCGCGGTCAGTGCGGTCTCGCTTGTGCTCATGCCCCAGATGTGCAGGTCGTGAACGGCGCTGACGCCCGGGAGATTTCGCAGGTAGGACTCGACCGCCCCGGGGGCGATGGCGGCGGGAACCGCGTCCAGGACAAGGTTCAACGATTCGCGCAATAGCCCCCAGGTGCCTGTGAGAATGACTGCGGCGATGAGCAGGCTCAGGACCGGGTCGAGCCAGAGCCAGCCGCTCAGCAAAATAAGCACGCCGGCCACAACGACGCCCGCCGATACGGCCGCGTCGGCGGCCATGTGCAGGAAAGCGCCGCGGATGTTGAGATCGTCTTTTCGCCCCGACCTGAACAATATGGCCGTGACCGTATTGACGATCATGCCGATGATGGCCACGGCGACGACCGTCTTCCCGGCAACCGGGGCGGGGTGAGCCAATCGTTTGATGGCTTCCCAGGCGATGGCGCCGACAGCCAGCAGCAGGATGACCGCGTTCAGCATGGCGGCCAGGATGGATGAACCGTGCCAGCCGTAAGTGCGGCGTTCCGATGGCTTGCGCCGCGACAGATAGCTCGCCCCCCAGGCTAGCAGCAGCCCGAGGACGTCGCTGAGGTTGTGCCCGGCATCGGCCAGCAATGCCAATGAACCGGAGACGACCCCGAACAGGCCTTCGCCGATGACGTAAGCGATGTTCAGAGCGATGCCGATACCGAAGGCCCGGTCGTATTTGCCCAAGGCTGGATCGTGTCTGTGATTCATGCGCCCAGGTGCGAATGCAATTTTTTATATTTCGACAAGCCGGTAATCGGGATTGCCAAAACCGATTTCCCGGGCATAGTCGATCTGCACGCGATAGGGGATGTCATAGGACAGCTGCGAGAGGAGTTTACCGGTTTTCCGCTCCACCAGGTCTAGTGAGGCGGCATCAAGGGCCACCGGATCGAAGGCAATCAGCACGCCGATGTCCGGGGAGATTTTCTTGTAGCCGCCCATGCAGTCGCAGTCCTTGCTGATGCGGTTCAAAAAATTGATGTACAGGGCCTTGCCTGGCTTGGCCAGGGCCACGCCCCAGGCATGTTCGACGATTTTGCGCTGCAACTGTTCGTAGGTTTCGGACCAGTTGTAGCCGACGGCGTCGAAGCGGCAGACGGTAAGGCATTCGGCGCAGCCGATGCATTTTTTTTTGTCGATTTGAGCGATTTCCTCCTTCAAGGTGATGGCCTGGGCGGGGCACCAGGTGATGCAAGCGCCGCAGCCCGTGCACTTTTTTTTCTTGACCGAGGGCGTGGCGGTCGAATGCTGGGCGAGTTTGCCGCGGCGGCTCGAGCAGCCCATGCCCATGTTTTTCAATGCTCCGCCGAAACCCGAAACCATATGGCCGGTGAAATGCGAGACCAGCACCAGGGACTGGGCCTTGACGATCAGCGAGGCGATCTTGACTTTTTGATAAAGCCGGCCCGGGATGTTCACGTCGATTTCCTCGTCGCCGGTCAGGCCGTCGGCCATAATCAGGGGAATTTGTGTGCTTTCATAACTGAAACCGTGGCGCTGGGCCAGCTCGATATGGCCGACGGCATTGGCGCGCAGGCCGCTATACAGGGTGGCCGTATCGGTCAGGAATGGCCGGGCATTTTTTTCCTTGACCAGCCTGCCCAGCATGAAAAAATTCAGTGGGCGGACATACCCTTGGGTATTTTCCTCGCCGAAATGGGTCTTAAAGGCCACCAAATCCTGGTTCTTGACAAAAGCAAGCCAGTCGTTGGCCTTGATGGCCCTTTCGAGCTTTTGACAGATCAGTTCGTCGGCTTCGCCATCAACAATGTGAATGAAAAAAACGTTCTCTTTCATTGGTGGTCTTGCTCCTCGTTGGTTGGCCTTGCGTGAATTTGTCGCAGCGAAATCAGAAATATAACTATTCCGGTATTGAAAGTCAATCCGGCTTCGGAATTTTCGGGCAAATCGTTTTTTATGGCAATGGAACGCCAGCGGGGAAATTTTGTTGGAAAAGCTCATTATTGCTTGACTTTTCATTTTCCCTATGTTACATAATCTTAAGCAGGAGGTCCATATGAACAAAAAATACCTGGCTGAAGAAATCGCCAAACGCATTTCCATTAAAAAATATGAAGCCTATAATTTTATCGACCTGTTCATTGAAGTCGCCCTGGAAAACCTTGGCCAAGGTCGTAAACTGGTGCTTTCCAAATTCGGAACCTTGATCATAAAAAAGAAAAATAAGAAAAGGGTCATTAATCCAATCACCCGTCAGCCCATGATCATTGCCCCAACCAAAATAGTCAAGTTTATCCCGGCGGAGAATTTGAAGCGCAAGTTTGAGGGAAATGGTTGAGTTCGATGAAGGGCAGTTAAAACGGGTCGCTTTTCACCTGCTGACTTTTAAAAACCCAAAGGCCAGGCTTTATTTGCTCAAGAACAGAGTCAGCACCGATGATTTTTTTTGCCTGGGAGCGCGGCAGCTGGAGCTGATCGGTCTTCTGCCGGCTGAAATCAAGGTCGTGCGTGGACGCGGCTGGAGCGCCGCCGAAAACGAGGTGGCGCGGCTGGAAAAAAACCATGTGCAAATCATTTTCCGGGAGGAGAAAGATTTTCCTCCTTTGCTGGGACAAATATACGATCCCCCTGACTTTATCTATTTTACCGGCAATCGGGAAGTTTTAGTCAAGAAAAAATTGGCCGTCGTCGGTTCCCGGCGCGGCAGCGCGTACGGGCAAAGCGCCTTGAACAGGATCCTGCCTGATTGCTGCCGGGCGGGGCTGGTCGTTGTTTCCGGCATGGCCTATGGCATTGATTCCATGGCCCACCGGCTGGCGGTCAGAGAAAATTCCGGGACCATCGGGGTCAATGCCGGGGGCTTGCTCCATTTGTATCCCCAGGGCAACATGATCCTGATAAAAAAGATCATCGACCAGGGCGGCATCATCAGCGAATTTCCCCTGGACGTCATCCCCCGGCCGTTTCTCTTTCCCATCCGCAATCGCATCATCGCCGGCATCGCCCAGGCGGTTCTGATCGTGGAAGCGGCGCTGCGCAGCGGTTCACTGATCACGGCCAGGCTCGCCCTGGAACAAAACCGCGACGTGATGGCGGTCCCGGGCAACATTGATTCGTCTTTGAGCCAGGGAACAAATTATTTGCTGCAGCAGGGCGCCAAATTGATCCAGAATTCCGCGGATTTGCTTGACGAGTTTGGGCTGAACCGCCCGCTGCGGCCGCAAATCAAGGTGTCGCTCTCGTTCAAGGAAAAAAAAATACTTGACTTGTGCGGGGAAAATGAGTTAAAAGATATCGACTTTTTGGTAGAAGCGCTCAATTGGTCGGCAGCGGAAATTATTTCGCTTTTAATGGGATTGGTTTTAAAAAATTTGCTTGTTGAAGAAGCGGGCGGCTACCGAAGGATGACTTATGGCTAAAAAAACATTGGTTATTGTCGAATCTCCTGCCAAGTCGAATACCATCTCCAAGTACCTGGGCGACGGGTTCATGATCAGTTCATCGATGGGGCACATCCGCGACCTGCCGGTCAAGGTCCTGGGAATTGATTTGAAAAACAATTACAAGCCTTTTTACGTCGATTTGCCCGGGAAAGCCCAGGTGATCAGGGATTTGCATCAGCTCGCGCAAAAAGCAGACAAGATCTTGCTGGCGTCGGACCCGGACCGTGAGGGGGAAGCCATCGCTTTTCATTTGCAGGAGATTCTAAAAAAGGACAACGAGCATATCTTCAGGGTGCTTTTTAATGAAATCACCCGCTCCGCCATCCTGGCGGCGGTCGAAAATCCCTTGGCTATCGACCCCCGCAAGGTGAATTCCCAGCAAATGCGCCGGTTGCTGGATCGCCTGGCCGGGTATAAGATCAGCCCGGTTCTACAGAGAAAGATCGGCGGGCCGCTGTCGGCCGGGCGTGTGCAATCCATCGCTCTGAAAATTATCGTGGAACGGGAAAAGGAGATCAGGGCCTTTGTTTCCGAGGAGTACTGGACCATCGCCGTTGAGCTGGAAGGAAGCCAACCGCCTTCTTTTACCAGCAAGCTGGAAAAATGCGACGGCAAAAATGTGAAAATCGTCTCCCGGGATGCCTGCGACTCCGTGCTGGCCGAATTAAAACAGAATCCATACGTGCTCGATCGCATCCAAAAGAAGCTGAAAAAGCGTAAACCCCTTCCGCCCTTGATCACTTCAACCCTGCAGCAGGAAGCCTTCCGCCGCTTCAAGTTTCCGGTGAAAAAAACCATGCAGCTGGCACAGCAGCTGTATGAGGGCGTGAATATCCACGGCGGCGAGACCACCGGTTTGATCACCTACATGCGCACCGATTCTTTCCGCGTCTCCGATCAGGCCCGCGACCTGGCCCGGGAGTACATCGTATCCAGCTTGGGCAAGAAGTTTTACCCGGTTGCGGCTAACACGTTCAAAATGAAGTCCAAAATTCAGGATGCCCATGAATGCATCCGTCCCAGCACCCCCTTTCACGCGCCGGAAGACATCAAGGCCGATCTGAACCCAAGCCAAATGAAGATTTATCAATTGATCTGGGAACGTTTTTTCGCCTCGCAGATGGCCGCGGCCGAGATTGAGGAAACCCAGTTTGATGTCCGGAACGGCCTTTACCTGTTCGTGACCAAGGGCGAGATAATCAAATTCAAGGGCTTCCTGGCCCTGGCCAAGGGCGAGGGCGAGCAGACCGTCCTGCCGCTGCTGCCGGAGAAAGAGATCCTGAAATTGCTCGCCATCGACGACAAGCAGAATTTCACCAAGCCGCCGGCCCGCTACAATGAAGCGTCGTTGGTCAAGGTGCTGGAGGAAAAAGGCATTGGCCGCCCCTCCACCTACGCCAAGATCATCGAGACGCTCAACAAGCGGGAGTACGTTTACAGCGAGGAAAAGAAATTTGTTCCCACCGACTTGGGAATCAATGTCGTCGATTATTTGGAAGAAAATTTCAAGGACATCATGAACTTCAATTTCACCGCCGAGCTGGAAAAAAAACTCGATCAGGTAGCCGAAGGCGAGCTGGATTGGGTGACCGGGATTGATCAGTTCTATAAAAAATTGGCGCTGGACCTGGCCAAGGTCAAGAACGGGAAGAAAGTGGAGCTGCTGACCGGGGGAAAATGCCCTAAGTGCGGCGGCGACCTGCTGAAAAAATATTCCCTTAAGACCAGGGGCTGGTTCATCGGCTGTTCCCGCTACCCCGAATGCAAGTACACGGCCCGGGTCACGCTGAAGGATGAAAAAATCAATCCCGATGAGATCCAGGAAAAAAAATGCCCCTTATGCGCCAAGCCCTTGATCAAGAGATATTCCCGCAAAACCGGGCAATACTTCATCGGCTGTTCGGGGTTCCCGGCCTGCAAGCATATCGAAACCAGCCAGGAAGAATTGGGCGCCTGTCCCCAGTGCAACAAGCCCCTGACCAAGAGATTTTCGCGCAAAACCAGGCGCTATTTTGTCGGCTGTACCGGCTATCCTGAATGCAAGTTCATCCAAAAAAGGTGAAAAGCAAGATCACCGTCATCGGCGGCGGTCTGGCCGGAGTCGAGGCTGCTTACCAGATCGCCAAGCAGGGCATTGCGGTGGATCTGCACGAAATGCGGCCGCTGGTGATGACCGAAGCCCATGGCAGCGATTTCTTGGCTGAAATGGTTTGCAGCAATTCACTGGGTTCCAACGAGATCACTTCCGCATCGGGGCTATTGAAGCGGGAATTGAAAACGCTCGATTCCTTTTTTTTGCGCCACGCCGAAAAATTCAAGGTCCCGGCCGGGAACAGCCTGTCCGTCGACCGGATGCAGTTGGCCGCGGCCATCACCGGGGAATTAACCGCCCTGCCCGGGGTCACCATCAAGCGCCAGGAAGTGAAGGAAATTCCAACCGCCGATCTCCCCCTGGTCATCGCCAGCGGCCCCCTAACCAGCCCCGATTTTGCCCGGTCCCTCTCGGGCTTGACCATGCGCAAGAATCTTTTCTTTTTTGACGCCACCTGCCCATTAATCAAAGCCGAAAGCATTGATTTTTCGGACTTATTTGCTGCGTCGCGTTATGAAAAAGGGGACGCCGATTTTTTAAACATTCCTCTGAATGAAGAGCAATACGGAT
>JAPKZM010000053.1 GCA_026393775.1 Candidatus Aminicenantota bacterium | reverse complement strand
AAATTGCTGATCCACCGCCTGCTATACAGCATTGAAAAACCGGGGCTGGACAAAAACCGCTGCCGGTATTGCCAAACCGTCATCCCTGGCATTTTTTTCTAAAAATACCGTGCCCAGGCCTTTCATTCCCGGATCATTTGTTATATAATAAATTTTTAAAAGGCATCGTCGAAAATCAGCGGAAATAAAATCCCCGGGAGACCAAGATGGCTGAGAAAATCCTTGTCCGCGACCTGACGCTCCGCGACGGGCAGCAGTCGCAGTTCGCCACGCGCATGAACCAGGCCCAGGTGGACCGTCTCCTCCCCCACTACAAAAAGGCCTGCTTCTACGCCATGGAGGTGTGGGGCGGCGCCGTGCCTGACTCGGTCATGCGTTATCTGGACGAGAATCCCTGGGAGCGGCTGGAGAAGATCAAGGCCGCTATCGGCTCCGCCTCCAAGCTCACCGCCCTGTCGCGCGGCCGCAACCTGTTCGGCTACAATCCCTACCCCGATGAGGTCATCGAGGGCTTCTGCCGCAACGCCGTGCGCTCGGGGATCGACATCATGCGCATTTTCGACGCCCTGAACGACATCGACAACATGAAGTCGACCATTCGCTATGTCAAAGAGAACAAAGGCATCGCCGACTGCGCTGTCTGCTACACCGTTGACCCGAAGTTCACCTTCGCCGACCGGGCCAAGGCGCTCATGCGCGGAAAGCCCCTGCCCCGGAAGATCTTTGGCATCGACTATTTCGTGGCCAAGGCCGAGCAGCTGGCCTACCTGGTCGCCGACATGATCACCATCAAGGATATGGCCGGCCTGATCGACCCCAGAACGTCGGGAGAATTGATCCGCGCCCTGAAAAAGAACGTGGGCATCCCGGTCGACCTGCATACCCACTGCACGCCGGGCTTCGGCCTGGCCTCGGTGCTGATGGCCATGACCAACGGCGTGGACATCGTCGATACCGTCATCCTGAACTTCTCGGGTGGCCCGGCGGCGCCGGCCTTCGAGCTCGTGCAGATTTTCGCCGACAAGCTCGGGCAGGAAACCGGGGTCGAGCGCGAGGCGGTCTCGGCCATCAACAAAATCCTGCTGGAAGTTCGCGGCGAACTGGCCCAGTTCGACCAATATAAGATGTTCCCCCGCCCGTTCGACATTGCCGTTGACAAGCTCCCCGGAGAGGTCGACCTCCTCTTTGACCAGGCCATCGCCGCGGCCAGGGAGAATCGCATCGCTGAGCTTCTGCGCCATACCCAGGCCATTGAAAAATATTTCAATTTTCCCTCTCCCGACGACGTCGTGCGCGTGGCCCAGATTCCCGGCGGCATGTATACCAACATGCTGGCCCAATTGCAGCAAGCCAAGCTGGGGCATTTGAAGGAGAAAGTGCTGCAGATGGTGCCGCGCGTGCGCCTCGACGCCGGCGTCCCGCCCCTGGTCACGCCGACCAGCCAGATCGTCGGCGTGCAGGCGGTCAACTGCGTCATCGACGAAGCCAACGGCAAGCCCTTCTACACCTCCACCTCGACCCAGTTCGTCAACCTGGTCAAGGGGACCTACGGCAAAACGCCGGTCAAGGTCGACCCCGCTTTCCGCTTGAAGATCGCCGGGCGAGAAGGAGTACCGGGCCAGCCCGGTCAAGGCACCCAAGCAGGAAGAACTGAGCGCGGCCGACAAGATGTGGGAGAGCTTGGCAGAGTATGCTTAGAAATTTCAAGGACTAGACCTGTCCTTGGTGTACGGTATACGGTTGATGGTGGACGGTTCGAGAAAGGAAAAAGTATAAAGTACAAAGTTTAAAGTAGGAAAAGAGAATTTTTCTAATCGATTTTCTTCCTCATACTTTTTCCTTTTTACTTTATACTTTATACTTTGTCTTATATCTTTTCGATCCTTTGACGATACACCACTCCCCTGTCTGCCAACTGCTTAAGCATGAACTCCACGCACTCGGGCTGCTCGCCGATAAACTCGGGGGCGATGATCCCGCGGCGCTTGAACAGGCCGCGAGCGAGCATGCGCATGGCGGCGGTGGCGGTGTAACCGGTGGTGCGGGCCATGGAATGGACATTGCTGGCGGCATCGAAACGGTCGAACAGGTCGTAGACATAACGCAGCTTGTCTCCCCCCTTCTCCCCTTCCACCACCACCTGCATGACCGTGATGTCGGTCTCGCCCGGCTGCAGCTTCCAGATCGGGAACAGCAGCTTCGCCGTCAGGTCCAGCGGGCGGATGTGGGCGCCGTGGATCTCCACCGGCTCCTGGCTGAAAAAGCCGGTCTCGCGCAGGACGGCG
>JAPKZM010000308.1 GCA_026393775.1 Candidatus Aminicenantota bacterium | reverse complement strand
GCAGGCCAACTTGCCGTGCTCCAGGCTCTCCGGCGCGCAAACACGGTAGGGGAGGAGCAGGGCGAAGGTGTGGCTCACGCCCAGGGCTTTCTTGCACAAGGCCAGGACCACGGCCGAATCCAGCCCGCCGGAAACCCCGATAATGGCGTTTTTGAAGCCGTTTTTGTATATGCTGTCGCGGATGGAGCTGACCAGGATTTTTTCCACCAGGTCGCAGCGGATTTTAAGCATGGAGTATCCTCCGCAGTTCCCTGAGCACCAGCTCCGGCTGCTCGTCGCGCAAATAATTGGAACTCAAGCGGGCGCGGCGGACATCGGCCGGCTTGATCTCCGCGTCCAACACGTCCTCATCGACGTACTTGGCTTTCTGGACGATGCCCTGGCCGGCGCGGGCCAGGAAAGAGCCGCCGCCGAACCCGATGCCGTCCTCGAAGCCGACGCGGTTGACGAACAGATAATTCTGGTGATAGAACTGGGAAAAGACATAGCCCATGGTCTCCCATAGTTGAAAGGAGGAGATCCCGTCGCTACCGATCCCCCGCTGCGGGCTGTTTGAAATGCCGATCAGCAGGTCGGTTTTTTGGATGAAATACAGGTAGGCCAGCATGGGGAACAGGATTTCCCGGCAGATGAGAATGCCGGCGGTCATGGCCCCGATCTTAAAGGTCCGGAATTCCTCTCCCGGTTTGAAGATCATCCTTTCCTCGAACATGCCGTAATTGGGCAGCTGCACCTTGCGGTGGGTATGGCGCCACTTGCCCCTGGAAAAATAGAGGGCGGCGTTGTAGATGAGCCCCGCTTCCTCTTCCAGCGGCGCGCCGATGATGATGTCTATCTTTTTGCTCAACTTTTCCATTTCGCGCCATTCGGGACCGTCCTTTTTCAGGGCGATATCGCCGGCAAGGTCCTTCAATTGGTAGCCGCTGATGCTCAACTCGGGAAAAACGACCAGTTCCCGGGCGTCGCGAATGGCCCGGGAAATATGGCTGATGTGCGCACCCAGGTTTTTTTCGATGTTGCCCAGGGCGGGGCTGAATTGGATGGCTCTGACCTTCATTAAGAAAATATACCATAAATGGGACTTTTTCGCAATCGGTCCGCGGGATTCCCGGTGTTATTTGACAGGGACGGCTGTTTGTGTTACTTTTATGGCTTCAAACCGCTCTTTTGGATAAGGAATCCCGATGAAAAATAAAAAACTCCTGTTCCTGGCTGTTTTTTTTCTTGTTTTCGGACTGATGGCTGACGAAAACAAAGCCGCGGCCGAAAAACAGAAAAACCAGGAAGAAAGCCAGCCGGCGCCCAAAACCGGGCGGGCTTTCCTGGAGAACGGCATCGTCCTGGCCGTTTCCACGGCCAATTATTGGAACAAATACTTCCATTTCGTCGAGGATTGGCAGTTCAGCCTGACCTGGGAAGGCCAGCGGCGCAAGTTTTTCACCTCTGAGGGGTTGCGACTCGACTCGAACAACTTGCGCCTCAACTGGACCCATGCCTGGTCGGGGGCGATGTACTACAATTGGGCGCGCACCAACCGGCTCAGCCCTTTCGTTTCGTTCCTTTTTTCCTCCGGTTCCTCCATATTCTGGGAGTACATCAGCGAATGGCGCGAGATCTCCTCGATCAACGACCACGTTTTCACCTGGATGGGTGGACCGACCATCGGCGAGCCCCTGTATCAGATCGCTTCAATTTTCCGCAGCCGTCCCGGCCTGGCCAACCGCATCGCCTGCCTGCTGGTCGATCCGGTGCTGGGCATCAACGATTTTATCGACGGTAAAAACCGTGCCCCGCGCGTCCCGATCCGCGGCGGGAGCGATTTCCGTTTCAGCCTTGGCGGCAAGCATGGACCCGCATCCCCGGTCGACAACGCCTCCACCTACGCCGCATTCGATCTCGATCTGCGACTGGTCACCCTGCCCGGTTACGGCCGGCCCGGCTCCGGCTCGGGCTATTCGCGGCTGCCGATCAACAATGAGTACCGCATCTCCTTCAGCTTCAACGGGAACTTGGTCGAGGAAATGTTCGGCCGCACCCGCTGCGTCCTGGCCGGCTGGTGGTGGAAGCAGGTCAGCGCCGACGAAAGCGGAGCGCTGTTCGGCAGCGAATCGTGGCTGGGTTGGGTCATGGCTTGGGACTTCTTCCAAAAAAAAACCGTTGCGGCCTACGACGGCGATGAACTGGGGATGACCGACCCCTGGTTCGAGCGCGAGCAGCCGACGCGTTATACTGATAAGCACTCCTCCATCCATCTCATCGGACCCGACTACAACCTGACCTGGTACTCCGGGGCCCTGACCGCCCGGCTCGACCTTGAAGCCACCCTCGACTTCAGCATGATCAATTCCCTGGCCTATAATGCCTATTCGGCCGATCACGATGTCTGGGGAGTCAAGACGACCCTGCACAACTGGGGTTATTACTATTCCATGGGCTACAGCCTGGGGGGACGGTTCGACATTCGCTACCAAGGCTTGCGGCTGGAGGCAGGTATCGAATACCAGCGCTACGCTTCCATCCAGGGGCTCGATCGCTTTCAGGACGATATCATCGACGATTCGCGCCTGGCCGACACGCGTTTCGCCTACAACGCCTCACTTTCCATCGTTGTCCCGCGCTCGCCGTTCTTCTTCTCCTTCAACCTAGAGGGGATCGACCGCTGGGGCCGCTTCCACGAGGTCAGCGTAAAGAATCACGAACTGCGTTTCTTCTATCGCCTGGGACTCAATTTCTAACCCTGTCACGCTTGCGTCTATGTCCCTTTGGGCATTTATTCGGGTGGAATACTCTAACCTTTTTCCCTTATTGTGGATATATAGGGGTATGAAGCCGTTGACGATGACCTGTTGCGCGGCAGCGCCGCTGGAGTGGAATCGCCGTGCTATAATGGCCCCGATCATGAAACAGAGTGAGCTGGAGGCTGTGGAGCGGAAGAAGGAAGCATTCTGGGGGTTCTTGGCCGCCCGCGAAAAAAAACTCTTCAATTTCCTGCGCAAGGCCCTTAATTTTTCCGAGGACAGCGCCGACCTGTTCCAGGAGGTGGTGCTGCGCGCCTGGAAATATTTTCCCTCGTATGACCGGCAGCGCGATTTCTCTGTTTGGATCTTCGCCATCGCCCACAACGAGATCAAGAAATACTTCACGCAAAGCAGGAAGGAGCGGGCCGTGATCCCATTGGCCCAACTCGTGCAGGAGCCGGCGGCTCCTGCCGCGGACCCGGATATCGCCCTGATCCATGATGCGGCCCAGCGCCTGCCGGCCCGGCAGCGTGAAATTTTTTTTCTGTTTTATTACAACCGCTTTTCCGTCGCCGAGGTTGCCGCCATCTGCGGCCTACGCCAGGGAAATGTGAAATTCATCCTCAACCGCGGCCGTGAGGCAGTGCGGTGCGCCCTGGAGGTAAAAAATGAAAAATGAAGAATTGGATCGTTTCATCTTTCGTACACTTGAAAAGTCCGAAACCGAAATTCCGGCCAAAGTCCGGGACAATGTACGGATAAGAATTTCCGCCATAGTTCCATTACCCAGGCCGATCACCTGGAAGCGGATTGCCGTATGGACGCCTTTGCTGGCCGCGGCCCTGCTGGTTCTTGCCGTCTCTCTCCCTCTACTGTTCACACCCAAGCCAGTTATCAAGGAAATTTCTCAGATCCGCACCGAGTTTAGCATCCCGGAAAAGAACATCAAGATCATCTGGATCCAGCGCGACAATTTTCATCTGCTTGAGACGAAAGGATGAGTAAAAGTGATTTTCATGAAAGTGACAGATAAAAATATTAGGAGGTCAAGAATGAAAAAAATCTTTTTGGTTGTTTTATTGGTGCTACTGTTTGCTTTTCTCCCGGCCCTGGCGGAAGAGCAGAAAACACAACAGACTGGAGAAAAGTCCGGTTCCGAAGAAGTGGTGACCAAAACCTATACACTTCGTTATGTAACGCCCAAATTCATCAATGATTCTCTCAGAATATATTTGCGTAACTGTTCATATGGAGAAGGATCCAACCTGATCTCTGTCATATTGTACAAAAAAGATATTGCCACTTTCGAGGAACAATTGCGCAAGCTTGATATTGAAAAGAAAATCATCCGGCTGCGCATATTCACCGTCATCGCCAGCAAGGAAGGCAAAAGCGACGCCATTGAAAACAAGGACCTGAAGCGGGTCCTCGCTGAAGTCAGCTACCTACTCAACTTCAAATCGTATGTGCTGGACGGGGCATCGGTGATTACCCTGGAGGACGGGGCCCGCTTCGGAAGATTGCTGCTCTCTTCGGCCACAATCGAAAACTTAGGGCTCGATTTCGAACGCGTTTCCATTTCGACCGACAGCGAGGGCAAGTTCGGAGACCGAGATCGCCGAGAATGGCTATCTGCTGGCTGGAGTCTCGCGTATCGGCAGCGAGGGCAAGTCGCTGGTGCTGGTGATCAACGCCGAGATAAAGTAAAAAAGACTGAAGGAACAGTCAGTACTGTTCGCCAGCAGCTGGTTGACAAGAATTCAGGCAAAGCATATATTTCATCTTCCATCCGGAAATTTTTACAAAGATCAAACGCCGGATCTTGATGTGGGAGGACTCATGAAGAAGATCGGTATCATTATCTGCGGCCGCTATCAAAACTGCGGCGGGGGTAAATGTTTCCGGGCACTGCGTGAGCGGGCCGGGGCCTTTGCCGTATACCCTAAGGAAGAAATCGTCGAAGTCGTAGGTTTTGGCAATTGCGGCGGTTGCCCGGGCGGGAACATCGAGACCGTGCCGGCGGAAATGAAAAAGAACGGTGCCCAGGAGATCCACCTGGCTACCTGCTTCGTGGTCGGATATCCCCCTTGCCAGAATACCCGGAAATTCAAGGAATTCATCGAAACCGTTTTCGCTCTGCCGGTCGTGATCGGCAGCCATCCGATCCCGCTTAAATATTACGAGAACCATCAAAAGCTGCCGTTCTGGAAGGAAACCAAGATGGACGAGCTTGCCTTGGGGCTGCTGGCCGAGGACCGCCGGGTTATGGAGAGTTATAATTGAGGCAGATGCAGGGATGAAACAGAGCATCAAACCGGGAGATACTGATCGCATCACCGCGTTTTCCGATCCCGATGATATTTCTCCTTATTTAAGCGGTGACAGGAAAAAGGTCGTCCTGTTCGCGATGAGCACGTGCCCCTATTGCCACATGTTCGAGGAACGGTTCCGCGATTTCGCCCAATCGCGCTCAACGGACTACGATTTCCTGCGCGTGATCATCGACGACCCGGGCAATCCTCTCTGGTCCAGGTACGAGATCCATGTCGTGCCGCAGATCCTCGTCTTCGCCAACGGCCAGGTCG
>JAPKZM010000083.1 GCA_026393775.1 Candidatus Aminicenantota bacterium | reverse complement strand
GATAAGCCAGGTTGGACGGCGTAAATTTAAATGAATAGGGAAACTGGGCCAATACTCCCGCCAGCCTGCCGGCCTCGGCCAGAGGCTCAAGGCAGGCGTGGAAGCCCTCGATCATGGTTTTTTCCAGTTTGCCCTCGTGGGTGAACGACTGGTGCAGCTTGAGCCAGAAATTGAATTCTGGGTAAGCCGCGGTCTTGTCGACCCAACCGCGTGTCAGGGCGGGTGACGGGATCCGATAGAAACTGGTGTTGACCTCGACAAAATCGAATTCCGCGGCTAGATACGCCAGTGGATTGAAGCGCGCCGGCAGCGGCTCGGGATAGACCGTGCCCCGCCAGTCGGAATAACTCCAGCCCGCCGGCCCGAGAGCGATCCCTTCAAGCGTTGCCATCCAGGATTTCCCGCACCTTGAATAGCAGGCTGTTGACCTGATAGGGCTTCTGGATGAAGCCGCTGACACCCAGGGCGATGATCTCGTTCACTTTTTCGTTCTGGCTGTAGCCCGTCGAAAAAAGCACTTTGACCGCGGGGTTGATCTCTTTCAATTTCAGCAGGGTTTCCCGGCCGCCCAGCCTGGGCATGACCATGTCCAGGATCACCAGGTCGCTGCGCGGCTCGTGCTTTTGATACATGCTGACGCCCTCTTCTCCGTCGGCGGCAAGCTGGACGCGGTAGCCGTAGCTGGATAGGATCTCGCCAGTCACCTGGCGGATCACCTCTTCGTCGTCGATGATCAGGATCGATTCATGGCCGCCTGCGACCTCTTCCTCGCGGCCGTGCTCCACCGCTTCCGGCTTGCCGCTCAGCGGCATGTAGATCTTGAACGTCGATCCAAGACCGACCTCGCTGTAGACGTTGATGAAACCGCCGTGATTCTTGACCACTCCGTAAACCATCGACAGTCCCAATCCCGTCCCCTTGCCCTTTTCCTTGGTGGTGAAAAACGGCTCGAAGATCCTCTGCTGGATGCCGTCCTCCATGCCGATCCCGGTGTCGCTGACCGCCAGCACGGCGAACCAGCCCGGTCTGGCGCCCGGCTGGTTGAAGACATCGCTCCCGCTCAGGACGGCCATCGAGGACTGGATGGTCATCCGCCCGCCCCCGGGCATGGCATCGCGGGCATTGACGCAGAGATTGATCAGCACCTGCTGGATCTGGCCGATGTCGATTTCGACCGTCGGCAGGCTGTCATCGAGATCGGTTTCGATGACGATCGACTTGTCGAAGGTGCCGGAGATGATCTTCAGCGACTCGACGATGACGCTGTTCAGGTTGGCGGCCTTGGTGTCGTACTTGCCGCCGCGGGCGAAGGCCAGCAGCTGCCGGGTCAGCTCGGCGGCCCTTTGGGCGCTCTTTTCGATGGTGTCGACGGGCTTGAAAAAGAGATCGTCTTCCTTGAGATTGGTTTTCAACCAGGAGGCGTAGCCGAGGATGCCGCCCAGGATATTGTTGAAGTCGTGGGCGATGCCGCCGGCCAGCAAGCCGATGGATTCCATTTTCTGGGCCTGCAAGTAACGCTGCTCGAGGAGCTTTCGTTCCGTGATATCGCGCATGATGCCGCGGTAGCCGATGATGCGGCCGCTCTCATTGTGCTCGAGCCGGGCCGTGATCAGCGCCACCAGCGGCTGGCCGCTCCGGGTTTTCAAATCGATCTCATAATCCTTGACGGTTCCCGAGATCAGAATGGCGGCCAGGAATTTTTCTCCGTCGCGGGGATTTTCATAGAGATCGCGGGAGATGTTGACTCCCAGCAGCTCGGGCCGGGACGCGTAGCCGAACAGTTCCACCCCGGCCTGGTTGATGTCGGTCAGGTTGCCGTTGATGTCGGCCATGTAGATCACATCCTGCGATTCCTCGAACATGGTGCGGTAGCGCCGCTCTGATTCCGCCAGGTCGCGGGCGGCCTGCATGTTCCACAGGGCGGAGGCGATATGCTGCGACACGAAAATCAGCAATTCCCGGTCGCGTTCGGAATATTGAAAATCCTCCTGGTAGCTTTGCACGACCAAAACGCCGAACGTGCGCTCGCCCTTTTTCAAGGGCACGCCCAGCCATTCGCAGGACGGAGGACCGACCAGTTCGATCAACCCTTCCTGAGCCATCTGTTCGACCTGCTGCTCGGAAACCAGCAGCGGCTCCCCCGTTTTCAGGACATATTCGGTCAAGCCCCGGCCCAGTTTCTCGGGCTTGGGCGGAGCATCGAATTCATCGAG
>JAPKZM010000131.1 GCA_026393775.1 Candidatus Aminicenantota bacterium | reverse complement strand
GACGAAAAGAACATACAGGTCTCGCTGGCCACGGTGCTCGAGGACGAGGGCTACCAGGTCTATTTCGCCAACGACGGCCAGGAGGGGATCGAGAAATTCGTGAACATCAAGCCGGACGCAATTTTTCTCGACATCTGGCTGCCGGGGATGGACGGTCTGGAAGTGATCAAGCATATCCTGGCGGTCGATCCCCTGCAGATCATTATCATGATCTCGGGGCACGGCTCGGTTTCGGCCGCCGTGTCGGCGCTAAAAGCCGGCGCCTACGATTTTATGGAAAAGCCGCTCAGCCTGGACAAGGTCATCTTTGTGCTGAAGCGCGGCCTGGAGTTCCGCCAGGTCCGTGACGAAAACCTGAAATTGAAGACCATTCTCGGCCATGAGGACGAATTGGCCGGCAACGATGAAAAAAAGAAGCTTCTGCGCGAAAGCACCGCGACCATCGAATTTGAAAGCGGCGATACCGAGTACCTGCACAAACAGAGATCGGTGTCCATGAGCAACATCATCTACGGCATCGGCCTCCATTCGGGGGAAAAGACCGGCATGGTCATCAAGCCGCTGCCGGCCAACAAGGGGATCCGCTTCGAGAACATTTCCAAACCCGGTTATATCCCGGGCCGCATTGAGTACCTCAACAACAGCGGTTACGCCACCTCGATAAAAAAAGACGACTTGGAAGCGCGGACCATTGAGCATTTCATGGCCGTGCTCCACGCGTTTCAGATCAGCAACCTGGCCATCAAGATCAACAAGGAAGTGCCGATCGGCGACGGCTCGGCCATTAATCTGTGCGAGTTCATCAAGGAATGCGGTATCGTCGAGCAGGATGAGATTATCCCGGATATCGAGATCGGCCAAACGCTGCTCATCGGCGACGAATCGGCCGACGGCAAGTTCATCAAGATCGAACCCTGTGAGGTATTCACCGTCCGCTACACCTGCATCTACCCGGAGCCGCTCGGCCGGCAGAGTTATGAATTCGTCATGCGCTCCAGCGAGGATTTTCAGCGCGAGATCGCTCCGGCCCGGACCTACGGCTTTGTCGACGATTTCAACAAGCTCAGCGACATGGGACTGGCCGAAGGCGGCCGGATGAACAATTTCATCCTGATCGACAAGGACAAGATCATCAATACGACCTTACGTTTTCCCGAGGAGCTGGCCCGGCACAAGATCCTGGACATCATCGGCGATTTTTACCTGCTGGGACGTCCGATCCGGGGAAAAGTCACCGCCCAGAAAACCGGCCATTCCGAAAACGCCAAGATGGTGAATTTGATCAAGGAGACATTCCTGAAAAAGAGCTGATCCCTGTTTTTTCCATTTCCGCTTCCGGCTCTATTGCAAAGTATTCTTATTTTCATTAGAATACGTCTTGATAAATAATCTTCAGATGATTATCAAATCACACGCATGAGGAGGAGTGAATGTCTGATGCACTTGGATTGATTGAAACCAAAGGATTTGTCGCCATGGTCGAGGCGGCCGATGCCATGGTCAAGGCCGCCAAGGTGGAATTGGTGGGGTATGAGAAGATCGGCGGAGGTTATACCACCGCCATCGTGCGCGGCGACGTGGCCGCGGTCAAGGCGGCCACCGAGGCGGGCGCCCGTGCGGCCGGAAAAGTGGGTGAAGTCGTGTCCATTCACGTAATTCCCCGGCCCCATGACAATGTGGATGAGGCCTTGCCCCTGGGCCGCCAAGGAAAAGGCGGCAGAGCCAAGGCGTAATCATTTTTTTTATTCCATGCGCTCAGGCTCGATCGGGGGCCGAATGAGCGCAGTGTTAACGGGGTAAACTATGCAGCTAGGAAAAATAATCGGCACGGTGGTTGCCAGCCATAAAGAACAGAAATTGGATGGTCTCAAATTCCATCTGGTCAGGTTTTTGGACCTTGAGATGAAGCCCGCGGGCGGGTCGGTGGTCGCCGTGGATGGCGTGGGGGCGGGAGTCGGTGAAGTGGTTTTGGTGGCCTCGGGCAGTTCCGCCCGGTTGACCTCCAGCACCGAAGGCAAACCTGTGGATGCGGTGATCATGGCCATCGTCGACGTGTTGGAGATCAACGGCCAAGAACGCTACCACAAAGGGAAAAGCGATTGACTAGGGGTGTGATGGCATGAATGTCAGCGACGATCAAATAAAAGCAATCGTGGACCGGGTGGTTGACAAGCTGACTTCGCTCGGGGGCACTCCGGGAGTCAAGCCCGCCGCAGCCAGCAGTCCGGTTCAAACTAAAGCCCGAGCGGATGCGGGATCCGTGTTCGCCGCCGCGACCGGAGAGCGGGGATGTTTCCCCGATATCGATTCGGCCTGTCAGGCGGCGAAAAGGGCTTTTTTGGACTACCGGGACGTGCCGGTGAAGCAGCGGGAAAAAATAATCGCCGCCATCCGGGAAATTTGCCTGGATCATTTGCCCGAGTTGGCCCAGCGGGCCCTGGTCGAAACCGGTTTGGGGCGTTACGAAGACAAACTGAAAAAGAACCGCCTGGTGATCGAGAAGACTCCCGGTGTCGAAGATCTCGAACCGGACGCCTTCTCCGGCGACGACGGCCTGACGATCCAGGAAAGGGCGCCTTTCGGCGTGATCGGCAGCATCACCCCCTGCACCAATCCCTCGGAAACCATCATCTGCAACGGCATCGGCATGATCGCCGGCGGCAACGCGGTGGTTTTCAATCCTCATCCCGCGGCCAGGGAGACCTCCGTCTATACCATGGATCTGTTGAACCAGGCCGTGATCTCGGAGGGCGGCCCTCCCAACCTGTT
>JAPKZM010000118.1 GCA_026393775.1 Candidatus Aminicenantota bacterium | reverse complement strand
CCAAAAACCCTCTTGTAAAATCTTTTGCATAACTGTTCTGCGTGAATCGCCAATGTATTGAGGCTGTATGAACTTCATAAAATGATTTCCCAAGACTTCTGCCGAGGTCCAGCCGTATTGTTTTTCCGCCGCAGTATTCCAAAACTGAATGGTGAATTGTCTATCTGTAGCAAGAATGGCGTCCGAGACATTGGTAAGTAAATTCGCTTGATATTGGATTTGTATCTCCGCCCGCTTGCGTTCGGAAACATCGCGGCAGACGAGCAGCAGGCCGATGCTCCGACCCGAAGCGTCCTGGAGCGGTGACGACGAGATTTCCCCCCAAAACGGCCGGCGATCGTGCCGCAATAGCCTATATTCGCGGATCTCCGACAGCGAGCGGCCGGAGAGGATCTCGACCAGGCGCCCCTGCACCCTGGGGATCTCTCCGGGTTCGACAAAATCCATTATCGATATCCCTATTATGGTGGTTTGGGCGGGAATGCCGAAGACCTCGAAGGTTTTATGGGAAGCAAAAGCGTCGCGGGCGATTCCCTGGAAACCAATAAGCTCTTTATCCTTGTAAAAAGGGGCGGAAAGAATGGCGATGTAATGGATTTCCCCGTCCTTTGCTTTTACTTCGTATTCCGCGGCTTCATTCTGGGGCTTTCCCTTCATGATTTCGGCCAGCCGTTTTTTATGAAGATCCAAAAATTGCTCTGACACAATGTCACGGATATTCAGGGAAAGAAATTCCGCTTCGCTGTATTTCAGCCCGGCACACATGGCATTATTGACGGACAGAAAATTCCCCTGCAGATCCACTATGAAAATGCCGTCCGGGCTCTGGGTAACGAGGGTACGGTATTTTTTTTCGCTCTCGCGCAGTGCGGTTTCGACTCGCTTGCGCTCACTGATGTTCACAAGCCCGCCGTAAAGGATCGGCTGGTCCGGTCGCTCCGGGTCCAACGAGCATTCGGCGAAGGATTGCACCCAGACGATATCCCCGTTTTTATGGCGCAAACGCAATTCACAGATGCCGCTGTTGCCGGGGGTCAGGCCGGTGACGTATTTTTCGAAATCGGGGAGATCTTCCGCCAAGATCAGTTTCTCCCAACATTTCATGGCCATGATCTCATCGATGGTATACCCGGTGATCTGGTCGGTCGCGCCGGTCATCCAGGACAACGAAAAATTTCCTTCCGCGTCGGACAGGCAGGAATAGGAGATGTCGGACATGGTCTCGGAGATGCGGCGGAAACGTTCCTCGCTCTCACCCAGGGACCTTTCGGCCAGCAGGCGCTTGATGGAAACAGTGGCCTGATTGAGCATGGTCTCGACCTGGGCCTGGTTTTTCAATTCATTGCCTTTTTTGAACAATACCGTCAAGCCGCCGTAGAGCTGATTTTCCCAGGAAAAGCCCATGGTGTGCATGCTGCCGATGGCCAGCGTTTTTTCGATAAGGCGGCAGATAGAAGCCGGAATTTTGCGGTTGGCGAGTCCGTACAGGCCTTCGCGGACAGGGAGAAGCCGCCGCGAAACGAAATCGCTGAAATCGTCCGGCCGCATGTCCTTGAAGTAAAAAACCATCTGCAAAAGGTCGATGTTGAAGCGGCGGCGGATGGTTTCCCGGAATGGTTCGAAGCCAATGACGATCTTGGGCCGCACGGCCTGCAGCTTCTCGTCGTAGAGGGAGAGCAGCAAATAATCGGCCCCGGATATGGCGGGGATCGTCTGGGCCAGATAGTCGTAAAGTAGATCCAGGTCATTGATACGGACAAAGCGGTCGGCCGCTTCGGCCAGGAGCCGCAGCTCGTCGGCGCGGCGGCGTAATTCCTCGTCGGTATTCTTCTTTTCCAGCTTCAGGCGTGTGGCTTCGACCACCCTTTTGACCGCCGGGCCCAGCCTTTGCAGGTTGTCCTTGAAAATGTAATCGGCAGCTCCCTGGGCGAGTGTTTCGATGGCTTTCTCTTCGCCGATCGACCCCGAAACAAAAATGAAGGGGATATCCGGCGTTTGGGTGCGGGCGATCTCCAGGGCGGCCAGGCCGTCGAACAACGGCAGCTTGAAATCGGAAAGGATGACCTGGGGTTGGAATTCGGTCAGGGCTTTGCTGAATTCTTTTTTTCCCTCGACTAGGCGGGAGTGGAAGATGATATCCGCCCTGTGCAGTTCATGTTCGACCAGTTCGGCGTCAACGGGGTTGTCTTCCAGGATCAGCACCCGCAGCGGATTGGGATCAGGATTGTTTTCAGTTTTTTTCATTGCTGTTGAATGTGATGGTAACGGATGTGCCGCCCTTGGATTCGATGGTCAACTTACCGTCCAGTTGCCTGGCCAGCATGGTGACCAGCTGCAGGCCGAGGCTTTTCTGGTTTTTCAAGTCGAATCCGGCGGCCAGGCCGGCGCCGTTGTCAACGACGGTCAATTCGTAGGTAGGGGCACATCCCCGTTCGGGGACAAGTCGTGCTGTGCCCTCTTTGGGCGTGGGGTCGGTATTTTTCAAAGGGGCACAGCGCGCTGTGCCCCTACGTTCTTGTAATGAAATTCGGATCTCGCCCGCCCGGCCGTCTGGAAAGGCGTGCTTCATGGCATTGGTCACCAGCTCGTTGATGATCAGGGCCAGCGGGATGGCCTTGTCGATGACCAGGCGCAGCGGTAGCAGGTTGAAAATGATAGTCGGCGGCATGGCGACCTGGGCATGCGAGCTGAGCAGGTTGCCGGCCAGGCTGCGGATGTAATCGGCCATGTCGATGTCGGCCAGGTTGCCCGACTGGTAGAGCGTCTGGTGGATCAATGCCATGGTCCAGATGCGGCCCTGGCTTTCCCTGAGCACCCGCTGCAGCCGCTCGTCGCCGATCTGTGAGGCCTGCAGGGTCAGCAGTCCGGAAATGATCTGCAAGTTGTTCTTCACCCGGTGGTGGATCTCCTTGAGCAGCACTTCCTTTTCCAGCAGCGAAGCGCGGATCTGATCTTCGGCCCGCTTGCGCTCGGTG
The DNA here is from genome assembly GCA_026393775.1 of Candidatus Aminicenantota bacterium. GTDB lineage: Bacteria > Acidobacteriota > Aminicenantia > UBA2199 > UBA2199 > UBA2199. Next base: position 4,478 of record JAPKZM010000118.1, on the reverse strand, counting down.
ATGTCCTGGTAGATCCCCATCAGTTTTACGATCCGGCCCTCATCGTCCATTATGATCTCCGCGTGCCCATATACATAACGGATGGTGTTGTCGGGCAAGAGTATCCGGCATTCGACGTCTTGGGGTCGGTGTTCTTCCAGGGTTCGGCGCGTGGCTTCCATGATCATTGGTCGGTCATCGGGATGGAATGCCAGTATGGTTGTTTCCGTTGAAAGTTCTCTGATCCCCGGCTTTATACCGAACAATGCGTACATTTCGTCAGACCACACCACCTTGTTTTCGGCGGGGAACCATTCCCAACTGCCGATCTTGCCGATGTGTTGGGCCTCAAGCAAGCGGTGTTGGTTTTCGTGCAGCAATTCCTCCGCCTGCCTGCGCTCGGTGATATCGGTGGTGTAGCCGGCCAGGTACTTGGCTTTGCCATTGATCAAGATGGGGAACTTCAGGGTGGAATAGGTCCTGCCGTTCATCGCCTCGATAAATTCGCAAGGTTTGCCCTCGCGCAGGATTCGTTTGTCGTCCGCGATCATGGTGCGGGAAAGTTCGCAGGGGAAAAGTTCGTCCATGTTCTTGCCCAGGATTTCGCTGGCGGGGCGGCTCAGCATTTGTTCATAATTGTCGCTCAGGTAGATGGGGCGGATGTTTTCGTCCTTGATGAAGACATAGATGGGGCTGTGCTTCAGGAACAGCCGGAATATCTCGTTCATTTCGCGCAGCATTTCTTCGGTCCGTTTGCGTTCCGTAATGTCGGTTACAATATGGGCGGCGCCGGACAACTTCCCGGCATCGTTCATGATCGGATCAACGATTACTGCAAACGTGCGGCCAGCGATCGTAAGCTCCATGGATTCCCGCTTTTTGCTTTTCAGCATTTTCTTGAAAGGACAATGCGAGTTGGGGCGCTGATGGGGATGCATTATTTCATAGCATTTTTTGCCGATGATCTCCTTGAACGGTTTTTTAACCAGTTCGGCAAAGGCCCGGTTTGCCTGCATGATGGTCTGGTCGACAGACAGCAATGCGATTACATCCCTGATGGCATCAAAGGTGATGGTCCATTTTCTTGCCGCTTGTTCAATCTGTTCCCGCGAGCGCTTGCGTTCGCTGATATCGCAGATGTAGCCGCCGACGCCGATCCGACCGTCGGTCAGTTTTACCGGGAATTTGCGGGTTTCGAAGGTTTGACCCCCGACCATTTCCTCGCTGACATGGATCCCGTTTTCGGCCAGCGCCTGCTTGTCGGATTGCCGGCATCGGGCGGCCGCTTTTTTATCCATCAGTTCGAAATCGGTCCCGCCGAGGATCTTATTTTCCGTTTTTCCGTAAAATCGGCATAACGCCTCGTTGGCCTGAAGGTACCGGAAGCGATTGTCCTTGAGAAAAGCCATGTCGATGCTGGAGTCGAAAAAGGTGCGATACAACAGCTCGCTGGCCCGCAGTGACTCTTCGGCGGCCATTTTTTCCGACTGCAGGCGGCGGTTCGCTAATGATTGCCGGACCGCTTCCCCCAGGCGGGTCAGGCGGTCTTTCAGCAAATAGTCGTCGGCGCCCTGCTTTATGCATTCGACCGCTGTCTCTTCGCTGATCGAACCGGTGACAATGATGAACGGGGTCAGTGGCGCATTTTTTTTGCGCAGTGCCAGTGCCTGCGAAGCGTTGAATTTCGGCAGGTTGTAGTCGGCCAGAATGAGATCGGGCTCGAATGCTTTCAATGCCTTGAGATATTCGCTTCGGGAGTCCACTCGCTGGGCAGCAAAATTGAAGTCGTCTTTTTTTAGTTGTCGTTCCATCAACTCGGTGTCAGCCGGGTTATCCTCGAGAATCAGAACGCGCAACTTCTTTTCTTTCTTGTTTTGCACCTTTTGCCCGGTTTTCTTCTTTTTCTCACTGCCCGCCGCGTTTGGTTTCTTTGTCTTTTTCTTTGCTTGCTTCATCTTATCTCTTTTCGTTGCTTTCTTTTTCTTATGTTTCATTATCGCTCGCTTTATTGCCTTCTTTCTCTTCTCTAAACCCTATCCCCTAAACCCTAGACCCTTTCCCTAAAAAGGCGCCTGATTCAGCAGCACCCAGTACAATCCCAACTGGGAAACCGCCTCCACGAATTTGTTGAAATCCAGGGGCTTGACCACGTAGCTGTTGACCCCCAATTTGTAGCTTTCCGCTATGTCGCGTTCTTCCTGGGAAGAGGTCAGCACCACCACCGGGATAATCCGCGTTTTGGCGTTGGCTTTCATGCGCCGCAGCACCTCGCGCCCGTCCACCTTGGGCAGTTTCAGGTCCAGGAAAACGACTTTCGGCGGCGGCTGGCTGTTCTTCCCTTCATAGGCGCCGCTGCCGAACAAATAATCCAGGGCCTGGGCGCCGTCACTGACCACCTTGACCTGGTTGGCCAGGTTGTGTTTTTTCAACGCCCGCAGGGTCAGCTCGACGTCGGCCGGGTTGTCTTCCACCAGCAGGATCTCGATGGGATTTATTTGATTCATGAGAACCTCCTAAGATAGGGTCTAGGGGCTAGGGGATAGGGTTTAGGGTGAAGAAGGAGAAAAAGAATAAAAATCATTGTTTTCTCCCGGAACCCTTCTTGACATTATTTTCTTTTATCTTGGTGATCAAAGCATGAAGCATTTTACCCACTTCAATTAATAAATTATTTAAAATAAAGAAATTGCTTTCGGAAAAATAGTGAAGATCTTTACAGAGTAGCAACTGGGTTTCAACTTCGGCGCAAGATCCGAATGCAATGGAAAGAAATTGAATATATTCCCCGCTATGCTGGCGCTGATATCCTTCAGCTATATTGGATGCAATGGAGACCGCCGCCCTTCTTAATTGTGATGAGAGTCCGAAAATTTCGCTTTTTGGAAATTTTTCAGTTTCTTTATAGACCAGTAAGGTTAATTCGTATGCCTTCTGCCATACGATCAAGTCTTTGTAACTCTTCAATGGCATCTTTATTATCTCCTATAGCTCTGTAATTGCTTGTTCACTTTACCCTATCCCCTGCCTCTGTAAGGGCTCGTTCACTATACCCTCAACCCTATACCCTAGACCCTTGTCTTTGTCCCCTGTACCCTGTTCTGTCGGCAAGCTGAAATAAAACGTCGCTCCTCTTTTGCCGCTCTCCGCCCAGACGCGGCCGCCGTGGCGAGTGACGATGCGCTGGACGATGGCCAGGCCGACGCCGGTGCCCTCGAACTCATCCGTGCCGTGCAAACGCTGGAACACGCCGAAGATCTTGTGGGCATACTCCATATCGAAGCCGACGCCGTTGTCCTTGACGTAATAGATCGTTTCCCCTATTGCCGCCTGAGCGCCGAATTCGATGCGGGCCTTGGCCCGGGGCCGGGTGAATTTAAGGGCATTGGAAAAAAGATTGAGCAGGACATGGCGCAGCATGGAGCGGTCGCCAAAGGCGGTTGGAAACTCGCCGACCCTGAATTCGATGCGTCGATCTCTTTCCGCGCTTTTGAGTTCGGAAAAAACATCATCGGCCAGGGTGGCCAGGTCGACCGCAGCGAACGCGATCTGCTGGCGGCTCAAACGCGAAAAAGCCAGCAAATCGTCGATCAGCTGGCCCATTTTATGGGTGTTGTTGGCGATGACATCGAGCAGGCGCTGGCCCTCGTCGTCCAGCTTGGGGGCGTACTCTTCAAGGACGATGCGCGCGAAACCGTCGATGGCCCGCAGCGGCGCCCGCAGGTCATGCGACACAGAATAAGAGAAGGCTTCCAATTCCTTGTTGGCGGCTTCCAGCAGGGCCGTGCGCTGGATGACCCGCTCTTCGAGCTTCAGGTTAAGCCTGCGAATTTCTTCGTGGGCCCGCTTGCGCTCAAAGGCATGACGGATCGTGCGGCGCAGGATCTCGGGTGTGACGGTATTTTTGGTCAAGAAGTCTTGCCCGCCGGCCTGCACGGTGCGCAATGCCAATGCGTCGTCATCCAGGCCGGTTAAGGCTACGATCGGCAGCGCCGGATGTGCTTGAGCTACGGCGGTGAGCGTGTCCAATCCCTGGCTGTCGCGAAGGCCCAGGTCGAGTAAGACGAGATCGATTCCACCTCGATCCAGTTGTATTATGCAGGCGGCAAGACAATCCGCGACTTCCATTTTGATATGGGGCTGATCGCGGAGCATCTCATGAACCAGGCGCGCATCTCCCGGATTATCCTCGACCAGAAGCATGCGGATCGGAACGATGGGGGAGGAAAGCGGATTATGCTGATCCGGTTTCATCGGTTTCTCCCCCATGCGATTCATTCACTTCGCTCCGTTCGGAAGTTTTACGATCGTCAGCCAGAAGTCCTCGACCGAACGCACGACCTTCATGAACTGGCTGAGATCGATGGGTTTGGTGATGTAGCAGTTCGCGTGCAGGTTGTATGACTTCAGGATGTCTTCCTCGGCGCTGCTGACGGTCAGGATCACCACCGGTATGCGCTTGAGCTCATCATCATTTTTGATTTCGGCCAGGACCTGGCGGC
>JAPKZM010000202.1 GCA_026393775.1 Candidatus Aminicenantota bacterium | reverse complement strand
TTATGAGCTATGCTATCGCCAGTACGAATCCGAAATGAGGGAAACTGACCAGATATATCAACGTGTCAGTTTTGTATTGGTTTTCTTGTCTCTTTTGGGTGGTATCATTTACAATTTGGGCCGCATTGACATTTTACGAAGTACTTTTGTAAGGGTTGATATATTTTTGTACTATTCCTCTTTAATCGTAGCCATTTTGCTTCTCGCTAGTAGTGTTACTTATTGTATTTTGTTTGCACTACCAAGAAAAGGCAAATATAAAACCCTTGCATCAATGGACCTCTGGCAAAAATGGCGGCAGAATTATGAGCGCTATCGAAAAGAAGCGGATCAATCGAGCGAGGGAAGTATAGATGATGCAATGATGAAAGAGATTACAAAAAAACTCGCCGAAGCGCAAGCCAACAATGCACCAATAAATGAAAAACGAAGACAATATTTCCAAATGTCTGTATTGATGGCATCATTAGCAGTAATTCCTGTTGCCTTACAATCGCTATTTTATGTAATACTAAAAGTACAAGGAGTATGAAAATGTCTGAAGACAAAAATAAACCCACAGACAAGAAAACACCAGCATCTCCACCCCAAGTTCCAGAGAATAAACCTACAACTGCAAACCAACCAAAACTGCTACCTCGTGACATAATGATTAAAACAGTGGAAAACAGTAAAGCTGGCAAGTAAAAACCCTTTGAGGATAAAACAATGTGTGAAAAACCACAACCTCCAGAGAATTTTGATGTTACTGAAGGCAAAAGAGTACCTGTTGATTTTGGTAGATTATACGATGCTATTAAAGATAGCTTATCTGATGACAAAAAGCCTTCTCCACCACCAAATCAGACAACAACTCGAGGTGGGGGTAGTCCACCTCCTCCGCCAAATCAAGAAGTTACCAAAGGAGGCAGAAAATAAAAGTGGTATATAGTTGATAAGAAATTGTATAACAAGATTTAGCCTCTTATTCAAGTAGTTCCTTGTAAATTAAAGGGCACAGTTTTAAATAAACTCCTATGGCAAAGAAAAAGGCGAGAAAGACTAAAGAGGCGGCTGCAAAAGCAATTGCGGTCGAGAAATCCATCGGCCATGCTCAGGGGAGGCCGTCGGCGGTGGTTGATACGCGGGTGATATATTGCGGGGATAATCTGGAGCAGTTGAAGAAACTGCCTGATGGGTGTGTTGATTTGATTTATATCGACCCGCCTTTTAACTCCAACCGAAACTATGAGGTATTCTGGGGTGAGACAAAAGAGAAACGCTCCTTTGAAGACCGCCATGCCTCGACACAGGCATATATTGAGTTTATGCGGCCGAGATGCGTTGAACTGCATCGGGTCTTGAAGAAAACCGGCTCATTTTATTACCACTGCGACTGGCACGCTTCACACTACGTCAAAATAATGCTCGACCAGATTTTTGGGGAAAGTCAGTTCGAGAACGAAATAGTATGGAAGCGAAGTGTTGCACATAACGACGCTACCAACCGATTTGCAGTTATCACTGATAGTATTTTCTTTTATGCCAATCCTGATTCGACATTCAATCGACAATTTACTGAACATGATCCTTCTTATATTAAAGACTTCTATAAGTTTGATGATGGAGATGGACGAGGCTCATATCAGCTTGATAATATGACAAGTCCCAATCCTCGGCCAAATATGACTTACGAGTGGATGGGTTTTCCACCTCCAGAAAAAGGCTGGCGGTATCAGCGAGAAACCATGCAAAAGCTGCACGATGATGGCCGTATCTATTATCCAAAACACAAGGATGGTACGTTTGATTGTACAAAACGGCCTCGATTGAAACGGTACTTAAACGAACAAGATGGTACTATTGTGCCAAACCTTTGGAATGACATTCCCCCAATATCCGCACAAGCGCAAGAGCGTCTTGGCTACCCCACGCAAAAGCCCCTTGCGTTGCTTGAGCGGATAATCAAGGCAAGCTCCAATCCCAACGACATTGTTCTTGATGCGTTTTGCGGGTGTGGGACGGCGCTTGTTGCGGCGGAGAATTTGGGTCGGCAGTGGATAGGGATTGATATATCGCCGACGGCGTGCCGGGTGATGGCAAAGCGGATGCGCGACGTGTGCGGTCTGAAAGAAGATGAAAAACTCTGGCGCATCGGTCGGGGATTTGTGGTGCGTGATTTGCCGTGGAGCGAAAGGCAGCTTAGGGAAATTCCGCATTTCGAGTTTGAGAACTGGGCGGTGATTGCGCTTGGTGGGATTCCGAATAAGGCGCAGGTTGGGGATATGGGGATTGACGGGCGGATTTATCCGGTGTCGGCGATGCCGAAGGCGTCGGGGGCGAAGGCGGGGGAGCTGGGGTTCATGGACGATTGGTATCC
>JAPKZM010000303.1 GCA_026393775.1 Candidatus Aminicenantota bacterium | reverse complement strand
GGTGATATCGTGTTCGACCAACTTGCCGGCGACCGGGATCTCCACCTTGACCAGCCCCTTGATGCTGCCGACAAAGCTGTTTTGTTCCTTGAACAGGCGCACCATGTTCAGGTTGAAGGTTGAATCCGGGAACTTTTCGCTCAGCAGTTTGAACAGCTGGTTGTCGATGTAATCCCCGGCGGTCAAGATGGTCCGCTGATCTTCTTCGGCCGGCAGGGTGCCGTGCATGATGCAGAAATCCACGGTTCCCGCGCCGATGTCAATGATCATGGCATTGTTGAGCAAGTCCATCGCGTAAGCCACGGCGAAAGGTTCGGACACGACAATCACCGAGCTGACATAGTCGGAAACGGCGTTGATGATCGCCTTCTTGTTCACCTTGAATGATTCGGCCGGCACGCCGACCACGGCGTAGATCGGAACGTCTTTTTCCGGCTTGACCAGGGAGACCAGGTAGCGGATGAGCTCCTTGACCGATTCTCCTTCCTTGCTGCTGCCCTCTTTCAGCACCCCGTGTTCAAGGGGCCGGAAGATGTCCAGGGAGAGGCGGTTTTTCAAGGCTTCGCTTCCGAACAAGACAGGCTTGCGCAATACCTTGGCGGCGATAAAGTCTTTCGGCCAGCCTACGTAGCTTTCCACCCAGTGCTTTTTGCGGTTTCTGTCCACGATGGCGCTGCTGGACGTGCCCAGATCAATACCCACGAACAGGCTGCTTTTTTTGGCCGCCGCGTCTTGTTGTTCCATGTCACACCTCGCTTTTATTTGTATTTATTTTTATTTGCAGGTATTGGATGATCCCCTCTTCCATGTAGCGGGCGATATCCTCGCGGTAGTCTTCGCTGTTCAGTTTTTGTTCTTCTTGCGCATCGCTCAGGCAGGTCACCTCGGTCAGTACGCTGGGCATATCCACTCCCAGCAGCACGATGAATGGCGCCGTTTTTACTCCGTAGTCATAGAGATTGCCATTGCTGCGGTGCATGTTGCCGTACAGGCTTCTCTGGATGGTGCGGGCCAGGATCTTGGCTTCCTGGTATTTGAGGGTATTGCCTATTTTTTGGACTATCGCTTTGAAATCGTTCATGGCATATCCGGTGCCGCTGTTTTCTTTTTCGGCCAGCGAGAGGGCGCCGTGGTCGGCATTGGGCCCGAAATAGTAGGTTTCAATGATGCTGTAAGGCTTGTTGGGGATGTTGTTCACATGGATGGAAACGAACAGATCGGCCTTGCGGGCGTTGGCGGATTCGATCCTCGATTCCAAGGTGAGGGTTTCGTCGGCGTTACGTGTCAATGAAATTTGATAGCCGTCGTAGCGGCTCAGCCGCCGCATCAGTCTTTTGGCGATGTCCAGGGTGATGTCCTTTTCCTTGGTGCCGAATTGCCCCAAGGTCCCCGGGTCTTCGCCGCCATGGCCCGGATCGATGACGATGGTCCTGATCTTCAGCCCGAAAATATTGCGCAGGGAAAAGTCGGCCTGGTTCAGAAAAGGCTGATATTCACCGTAGTTGACGCTCGTTTCTTCATGGTTGACGGCCAGCGGCGCGCTTGGCTGGTTATCGACAGGGAGGGTCATGTAACGGGCGAGCGGCAGCGCGGGCAGCGAATGATAGTCGCCGAAATCCGAATTCTTATATACCGAAAAACTGAATATGGCCAAGAATAATACGGCTGCCTTGAATAACAGCGCTTGGCGCCTTTTACCTTTTGGCTGTTTTTTGACCAGGCCGTTGATTGACAAATTTTCATCGAGAATATCCTTCAGCATGCGCTTCTTGATGCGCTGGGTCGTCCAGCTTGGCAGCGAATGATCTTCCCTTTTCATTTGCGAGGCCTTTTTTTTACAAAATCATGTCTCTGGTAAGTATAATACATAACTTTTCTTTTTTCACCTAGCGCCGTTCATTTCCTGCTTCCAACCGCAACCAATTGCCTATTTTCTGCAGTTCTCCTGCACGTCGAACTTATCTTCGAATAGACGACCTGGCGGTGATCGACGCCATCGAAAAAGTCCTCAGGAGAAATAGGTTTTTTTAATGGCAATCGCATGCAAAATCGTATATGATCGCACCCTGGAGGAAACATTCATGAATGAACTGGAAGCACGGATCTGGAGGATTCTCGGCCATCGGCAGACCGCTGCTCTGGCCACCATCACCGCAACGGGCGCTCCCTGGGTGCGTTATGTGACCATCGAAGCCGATCCGAATTTCACCTTGCGTTTCTGCACCAGTCGCAGCTCGCGCAAGACCGGTGAAATAGCGGCCAATCCCGATGTACACGTGGCCTGCGGCAACCTGCAGCCGCCCGATGACTCGGCTTTCCTGCAGATCGCCGGCCGCGCTGAGATCTGTCGCGAGGGAAAAATCAAGGCTGGCTACTGGAAAGAGGAGTGGCGGCGTTACTTCAAAGGCCCGGATGACCCCGATTATGTCATGGTCTTCGTCCGCCCCACCCGCATCGAATACAACGGCCCCGGCTCATTCCTCGCCGAGGTTTGGGAAAGCAAGTACCAAGGTTAAAGCGCCCGGCGCGGTGAACCTTCATTTTTCGCCGCCGATCTCTTTTTCTTCGGGATTTTCCCGTTTCCGCAACTTTGGGTGAAAGGCTCCGGCGAAAGGGACCAGGATAAAGAGGGCGATGAGTGCGCCTTGCTTCAAGCGGTCCAGGATCCGCAGCCATCGGGGTTTGGAATTAGTGTGGCGGCGCATGGGAATTTACTTTGCCAGGCGCCCGCGGCCGCACCTCATAGTGGATGGCGCCGCGCGTGGTTCCCAGCCAGAGCCCCTCGGCGGTCACGGCCAAAGCGCGGAATTCTGCGGATTCAACCTGGGCCAGGGCCAAGACCTGTGATTGGGGGATGCCATCTTTCAGGCCGAGGATCTCGAAGGGCAGTACTTGGGAGAACACAGGAAGGGCCACTGCTAGGGAGGTGATCGCCAGCAGCCGGGAAAAGCGATTTTTCATGAATGAAATATAGGGTTTTTCCAGGTGATTGTCAAAATCGCTTTATTCGCTGCGCAGTGAGTCCACCGGGTTGTCGCGGGCGGCGCGCAAGGTTTGCAGCAGCACCGCGGCCATGGCGATCAGGAAGGCCGAAAGGAAGGCGAAGGCAAAGACAGGAAAACCCGGCTGGATACGGTAAGCAAAATCCTGCAGCCACCGTGATGTGGCAACATATGACAAGGGGATGGCGGTGATACCGGCCAGAAATACCAGCGAAACAAATCGGCGGGTCATCAGCAAGGCGACGATAACCGTCGAAGCACCGACAACCCGGCGGATGGCCATCTCTTTTCTGCGCTGGCGAGCATAGAACACAACCATGCCGTAAAGCCCGAGAAAGGCGATGGCGATGCCCAGGCCGGATATCATCGCCAGCAATTTCCCCATCTGCTCCTCATATTGATAGACCTTGCCGAACATTTCATCCAGGAACGCATATTCGAAGGGAACGCCGGGGAAATGGACGGCCCACGTTTCCTTCACGGCAGCCAGGGCTTGGGAAATGCGCTTGGTATCCAGCGTCAAGGTGATGGTCCGCAACAGGGAATTTTCAATGTCCAGCAATATGGGTTCGACACTGTCCTTCAGCCCCAGGAAATGAAAATCTTTGGTCACGCCGATAACGCTCTTGGTCTTGCGGTGGTAATGGGCGGTCCAGACCGTACCCAGAACGCTTTGCGTCGTAAAACCCATTTCGCGGGCGCCGGCTTCGTTGACGATATAAGCAGCCGCCTCGTCATTTCCCACGTCTTTTTGGAAAGGCCGGCCCGAGGCCATGGCGATACCATAGGATCTTATGAAATCATAGTCCACGGTCAGGACCTTCAGCCTTTTGGAATTCAGGGGGATGAAAGAAGCCCCTTTTTGCAGGTAATACCCGCTCTCAATGGCCTCTCCGGGAACCGACGATGACACTGTAGCGTTGGTGATCCCGCCATTTTTTAGAAAATCACTTTTTATGGCTTCGTAATTGTTCCGGAAGTAGGCCTGGTTGCTTTTGACCTCCAGGATCAGCTTTTGCTCCCGGGAAAATCCAAGGGCTTTCCCTTTCATGAAGGTCAACTGGTGGAATACTACCAGTGTGCACACCACCATGAAGATGCAGATGGCGAACTGGCCCAGGACCAGCAAGCGCTGTACAACATTGCCCTGTTTTCCCGGCATGTGCTGGTTTTTCAGTATGCTGACCGGTTTAAACCTGGAAAGGATCAGGGCCGGGTACATGCCGGCACTGAACCCGACGACCAGGAAAAGGACCAGGAGCGAACCCAGGACTAGCGGTTGGCCAAGGGCCTGGAACGTGATGGCCGTACCCGCCATGCGGTTGAAATAACGCAGCAGCAGGGAGAGGAAGGCAAACGCCACGAGGAAAGCGAAGAAAGTGACGATCTGTGATTCGCCAAGAAACTGAAAAACCAGGTCCCAGCGGCTGCCGCCGAGCGTTTTGCGGATGCCCACTTCACGACTGCGGGCCGCGGCCAGGGTGGCCGAGAGGTTGACGAAATTGATGCACCCGATCAGCAGGATCAGCAAAGCCGCAAAGGAATAGATATACACATAATACATATTGCCGGTCGGTTCGGTCTCGGCAGTAAGATTGGATTTCATGTGCAGCGAATCCAGGGGCTGGAGAAAAAATTCGTGCAGGCGCATCGGCTTTCCCACGCGCTTGGCAAAATCCGATGCGATCTGTTCCGAATAGGGCCGCAGTTGCCGCGCAAAAGCCTCCGGGGAAACATTCCGGCCGAGTTTCACATAGGTACGCTTGGAGTGGTATTCACCCCAGTCCTGGTCGAGGGAGGGCACATAGGCCTGCAGCGTGGGCATGGAGATCAGCATATCGTATTTGAAGTGGGTGTTGGCCGGGGCATCGCGGACGACCCCGGTCACCTGGAAGTCCTCGGTCACGGCCGCACCGGTGTCATAATCAAGCTCGATGCTCAGGCTGCGGCCCAGCGGCGGCAGGTCACCGAAATATTTGCGGGCCGTGCCGGCGCTGATGACGACCGTTTTCGGCCGCGCCAGGGCCGTGCGGGCGCTGCCCTCCAGGAAAGGGATACTCAGGATCTTGAGGATCTCGGCATCGACGAACCAGACCTGCTTCTCGAAAAAACGGTTCTCGCCCCGGGTCACCAGGACATGTTTGGAATTTTCAAACGGCGGGATCACCCGGGCCACATTTTCGGCCTGGCTGAGCTCTTCTTTAATGGCGACGGCCAGGGGGCCGGGTGTCTCGGCGCCGGAGAATTCGCCGATTTCGGTGATACGGCGGTTGGCGATGCGGTAGATCCGCTCATGGTCCGGATGATAGGTATCATAGGTCAGCTCATTGACCACATAGAGGATGACCACCATGCCGCAGGCGACGCCCGAGGCCAGGCCGAAGACCTTGATCAGGAAAAACCCCTTGTTTTTCAGCATGTTGCGCAATGTGATCCCCAAGGTGTTTTTCAGCATCAGCAGTTTCCAATAAATCAGGTGAGTGAGAAATCCGGGCAACGATTTCAATGCTTGCAGCAAAATCCAGCGTTTGGCGTAGCCGGTGCCTTTTTGCGAAACTGCCCGCGCATACATTTCCTCGAAACATCCGTCCACATCGTCGATTTCGTCGATGGGTAGTAAACGCCGCAGGAATTTAAAAGGCGGCTTGGCTTGATTTTCATTTTTCATATTTTCTCCTCTGCCGGCGTTTCAAACCCTGTCCAAAGCCGGCTGTAGGCTTTCTGCAATTCCACCAGGGCGGCATGGCCCTTTGGGGTCAAGCGGTAAAAACGTATCGGCTTCTTGCTGGCGAATTCCGGGTTGCGGCCGCTGCGGGCCTCAATGTAGCCGTTGATGTCCAGGCGGTTCAGGGGAGCGTAGATCGTCCCCGGCGAGTAGCGGTTGCCGGTATAGCGGAAGACCTGTTCGCAAATGGTGATCAGGCACGCTTCATCCTGGAGATGGTGAACGGCCAGCAGGACCTGCTCTTCCTTTCTTGTCAGTTCTTTCATGGCTCCTCTTTTCACTTCGAATAATTCGAAGTAATATAGTATACGGCAAATCAATTCGAATTGTTCGAATTAATTTAATTTTTTAATTTTTTTAGAGAGAATATCAAGGGATCAGCTCGAGCTCGCTGAACCGGTTTCCTGGAAACCTGGCCTATATTCTCAATGACCGCCTTTGAACTCCTTTTTGATTCGGATGACCGTGGTCCCGGCCAGCTTGTCATGCATGGTCAGTCCCTCGTGGTCCCAGAGCACCTGCAAGAATCCCAGGAATGCCAGCAGGGTGGATGCCGCATAACCATGGGCGCGTTCCAGCGACTGGTACCAGCCCAGTCGTTGCCGCCCCTTCAGGTCAATTACGCGCAGGCGTAACAGCCGCTTGCCGGGGGTACGGCCCCCGGAGCGGAAGAACAGGACGTAATAAATATAGCCGATGAAGAATTCGAACAGGATGTTGAATTTTTCGCCGCCGACAAAATATGTTTTTCCCCCGCGGTTGTTTCTATTCTCCGCCTCTGCGGGTTGGCTATTCTTGCGGACGCCAACTACCACGGCCTCTCCACTTTTAATCGCGTTCAGCATCCGGGAAAACTCCCCCTTTTCACCGCGCCGCGCCGCCGCGATCTCAGAAAGGGAGAAAAAAACAATGAGTGAAATAAGCATAATGATCAAATTGTCGATCATGAATGCCAGAAATCGCTTAAAAAAACCGGCTTGCTCGGGATGCGCTTTGTGCTTTTGGATCATTTCGACTCCTTTGACATTTCTACTATTCTGGGGAAATCCGCGCTCAATGTCAATCAGGCCTCCAGATCAGATGTTGACAATAATGAAATGGCAGCAATTCCCCGCAGTCTAAAAAATTATAATTTCTGCAAGATATATATAACCAATTTGTTCTCATATTGTGAAAAGGAGGTAACCATGAAAAATGTCTATTTAGCGAGTTTGCTGCTCCTGGCCTTTTGTACCTTCATCCTGCCGGGTGCGCCCCAGGTTCAGGAGCCGGTTGTCCAACCGGCCGTCAACTTTGGAACGGAGATCCAAAATGCGATTATCCTGGCTCCCCATTACGGTGTTTTTGACAGCCTTTCTTACAGGCTGGACGGCAACAATGTCACCCTGTTGGGTCAGGTGCTGCTGCCGATCACCAAGGAAGAGATTTCCCGCCGCGTGGCCAATTTGGCGGGTGTGGGCAAAGTCAGCAACGAAATCAAGATCCTGCCCTTGTCGCGCAGCGACGATGCTTTACGCCTGCAGGTCTACCGCCGCGTTTTCGGTACGGCCGATCTCTACCGTTATGCTCTTGGCCCTACTCCCTCGATCCATATCATCGTCAATGGCGGACACGTGACGCTGGAAGGCGTTGTATCCAATGAGGGCGACAGCCGCTTCGCATTCCTGGCCGCCCGAAAGGTCAACGACGTTTTTTCCGTCACCAATAACCTTACAGTCCAGAAGTGAACTGCCGATGAGCATGGTCCCCTGAGGCTGCCAACAGGGGACCTGCCTCACTCTTCCGGGAAGAGGGGGAGCTGCCCAGGCGTCTTTTGAACTAGGGAGCTCAGGGCGGTCAAAACCGGTTCAGCTCCTTCTGCCGGATCCCAGGCGCGACCGCCTTTTGCGATAAGCTGGCCGTTGCCTGCCGGCGGATCGCTAAAGAAAGATGGAACAGCAACGAAGACAGGAATTCTCATTTTCAAGGAGGAGATGGCGGCGTTAAACGTACCGCTGTTTTTTTTGCCCGCATCACGCTCCGGCCCCGAAGCAATTACCACCAAGGCGCCGGAAAGGGCGCCGATCAACTTATTGCGGGTCATGGCCATATATGCCGCCCAGCGCGCGTCGGGTGTGAATTGGGAAATCACTAGGGTGTTATCCGCTGTCAAATGATCTTTCAATTCCGGCTTGGCCTGGAAACGACAAATCCCTTCGGCCAAGATAACGCTGGTCGTCCCGTTTGCGCGCAGGGCAGCCAGGTGCGCCGCGGTATCAATGCCGGCGGCATAACCGGAAACGACATTGACCCCGTGGCTTGCGAGTTCACTGGCTAAAGCAGCGGCCGCCTCTAGCTCTCCCTTTCCCGCATTCCGCCTGCCGATGATCGCCACAGCGGGCCGCGAAAGAATCGCCATGTTCCCCCACACGTATAGAAGCGCGGGTAGTGAAAATTCATCTTTTAAAATTTTGATTGCCGGCGGAAAACCGGGATGGAGGGGATAAATCACGGTTATCTGACCTTTCCCGGATTGGGTTGCTTCCCCATTTGGCTGTTCAAAAAAAACCGGCTTTGCGGCGCCGACCCTGTTTTTATTTATTAGATCTTCTATTTTTCTGGCATCTCTGAGCAGCCAGGATGCTGGTTTGCCTTCTTGGGCAAGATAGTCGGCTATTCGCCACAGGGTCCTCGGTCCAATCTCTTTGGCGTTGGCCAGGATACGCCAGGCTTTTCCTTCAACCGTGTTCATCGGTTCGAGCGGGTGCTAGTCGCCGCGACCACGGAAACCTGCGCGATTTTGCCGAGGAAAAGCAAAGCGGCCGTTACCGCTTTGAACGTTTCACCTGAGCGGAAAAGGTCGTCGAACAGGAGGACATGCAAGTTGGCGAAACGCTGGTCCGCGACCGCAAAGGCGTTCGCCAGTTCACCCCGGCGCGTGCGCTTGCCGGCAATGCTTTTTAGCGGCATGGTCTGCTTTACTTTCAGCAGGTAGTCATCGGGGGCTGGCAGGCCGAGCCGCTCGCCGATCCGCGCTGCGAGCGCCGCCACGGGCTGGAAAGAGCGCCGCGTATCCGACGGCGGCACAGCCAGGACCGCCTGGATATCCCAGAGCTCGGACCTGCTGAGGATGAAATCGGCAACCGCTTGGGCGATGGGTTCGACTTGTGCCATGTCGGCACGGTATTTCAATTTGTACAGCGCTTCGCCGGTTTCGGTCCTTGCGGTCCCGAATTCGGGACGCCCGCTGTTCGCGAATTCGCTGGCAGTGCTGTGGATCGTATGCTGGTCCAAAGCCCAACCATGCGTCCAGTTGCCGATGATCCGTTTCGGGGCGATGTTCATTTTAGCCAATCTGCCGACATTCTATAATTGTGTTTCCGGGTTGTCAAAGCACTGCCGGGAATTGCAATTATTGAACTTATTTTTTAAAATCTAATTTGAAACGAACAACAGGAGGCATCATGAGTCAATTTAAAAAAGCGATCATCGCTCTGGCGGTCGCGGGCCTGTCTTGGCAGTTGATCGGCGTGGAAAAGGTTGCCCTGAAGTATCCGGTCACTAAAAAAATAGACCAGGTCGACGATTATTTCGGCGTCAAGGTCGCGGATCCTTATCGCTGGCTGGAGGATGTCAACGCGCCCGATACGGTTGAATGGGTGACGGCGCAGAAAAAGCTCAGCGAAAGTTATCTGGCTGCAATCCCGTTCCGGACAAAATTCCGGGCGCGCCTGACGGAAATTATCAATTATGAAAACTACTCCAATGCGGCGAAAGAGGGGGAATATTACACTTTCCGGAAAAATACCGGCCTGCAAGACCAGTCGGTAGTTTATATCCAAAAAGGGCTGGACGGTGAGGCCCTGGTCCTGCTTGACCCGAATGCCTTGTCGGTCATCCTTACCGATACGACTTTTTCCAAGGACCAGAAATATTTCGGTTATGGCGTGTCTCCGGGCGGATCTGACTGGCGGGAATATTTCGTCATCGAAACGGCGACCGGGGAAAAACTGGCCGACCGTATCCAGTGGGCGAAGTTCTCCGAAATGTCCTGGTACAAGGACGGCTTCTTCTACAGCCGCTACGATGAACCCAAAGAATCCGACATGCTGAAAGCAAAAGTCGAATTTCAAAAACTCTTCTATCACAAACTGGGCACGCCCCAGACTGAAGACAAATTGATATTCAGCGACAGCCACGATCCCGAATTGGGATTCAGCGGCGAGGTAACGGACAATGAAAAATTCCTGGTTATCAGCGGCTGGGTAGGTTCTGCGAACCACAATTTCCTCTACTACAAAGATCTTGAGAGCGGTTCGAGCGTGATCCCCCTGGTTGACAAACCCATTGGTCAATTCGTATTTATAGCCGAGGCTGACGAAGGCTTTCTGATCATGACCGATTTTCAAGCGCCAAATTTCAAACTGATCCTCATTGATCCCCGGAACCCGCAAATGGAAAATTGGAAAACGATCATCCCGGAAGCCAGGGACAAGATGGACGATGTTTCCTTTGTGGGCGGCAGGCTAATCGTTTCGTACTTGAAAGACGCCAATTCAGAGGTTTTCGTGTTTGATGCGGGCGGTCAAAAACTCTGCGACCTCGCCCTGCCGGGAATAGGCACGGCTTACGGTTTTTCGGGGAAAAAAGAGGACAACGAGGTTTTTTATACCTTCACCTCTTTCACTTTTCCCCCCGCCATCTACCGTTACCTGGTAAAAGAGAACCGCTCCGAGCTGTTCCGCAAATCCGATGTCAAATTCGACCCGGATAAATTCGTGACCACGCAGGTATTTTATGAAAGCAAGGACAAGACCCGGATCCCGCTGTTCATCGTCCATAAAAAAGGATTGAAGCTCGACGGCGAGAATCCCACTCTGCTTTACGGTTACGGTGGTTTCAATGCGGCTGAACAGCCTTACTTCAGGGCTAGCCTGGTGCCGTTGCTCGAAAGTGGCGGCGTCTATGCCATGGCCTGTTTGCGGGGCGGAAGCGAATACGGGGAGGAATGGCACCGGGCCGCCATGTTTGAAAAGAAGCAAAACGTGTTCAACGATTTTATCGCCGCCGCGGAGTACTTGATCGGTAAAGGCTACACGTCGATTCAGAAACTGGCCGTTCATGGAGCTTCCAACGGCGGCTTGCTGGTGGCGGTCGTGATCAACCAGCGGCCGGAATTGTTCCAGGTCGCTTTTCCTGAGGTCGGCGTGCTGGACATGCTCCGTTATCACAAGTTCACCATCGGTTGGGCTTGGGCCGGGGAGTATGGCTCGAGCGACAAACCCGAGCAGTTCAAATATTTATACGCCTATTCGCCGCTGCACAACATCAAGGAAGGGGTCGCATACCCGGCCACACTGGTGGCAACCGCTGACCATGACGATCGGGTATTTCCCGCCCATTCTTTCAAGTATATCGCCACGCTGCAGGAAAAATACCGGGGCAAGAGCCCTATCCTGCTCCGGGTTGAAACCCAGGTCGGGCATGGCACGGGTTCAACGACAACAAAAACCATCGAAAAATACACCGATATGTATTCGTTCATGTTTTTCAATATGAATATCGTGCCGGAATTCAGGTAATTTACGCATGCGGCTAACTAGTGGAGCGTAATTCCACTCCACGGTTCATTTTTCTTTCCAGGCCGCTGTTTGCTTTGCTGCGAAACTTATTATTTTTTGTGTTTTTTCGTGCCCGGGATTACATAGATGGCCAGGGCTTTGCCTTTGCGCTCCGCCCCGCCTCCGAATAGAACCGCAGCCGCGATCTTGGCTCCGACCGAAGGCTCGCTGACCGCGTCCAAAATGATGGCATTCGCACCGATCTTGGCGGCCTTTTTCCTCATGGACTTGAACATTTGCGCCTCACTGGTGGAGGCGCTGTCGGCCTTGGAATTCAAGAGGGCGATTTCTTCATAATCGCCGGGAACCTTGGCAGCGGTTGTATAAATGATGACGTCATCGGGATCGATGGGCTCTCTGACTTTTTCCGGATCCAATATCGTGGTATTGGTATGAACGCAGGCGGCAAAAGGGACGATCATGAAAACGATCACCAGCAGGACAAGTATTTTTTTCATATTCACACTCCTCTTGAAATTTGCATTTTCCTTCATCGCTGCCCATGATAAGGATAATGTAAAAAGTTGTCAATGCGGCCAGAATGGTCATTGCCATTTATTTGCGCTATAATTGCTTTTCAACCGATCCATAAACCATAGCCAACGTGCTTTTTCCCTCAAGGAGGTGCGGACATGCCAGCGACTGGAGATACTGGCGCAAAAAATGAAGTCTTGGCGATCATTCAATCCCGGCGTAGCGTACGGAATTTCATTCCGGAAAAAGACGTTGCCGAGAGGGACATCACCACCATCCTCCACGCCGCCAACCAGGCGCCATCCGCGCACAATCAGCAGTCATGGAGGTTCATCGTATTGCGGGGATCAAAAAAAGACGAACTGGTCGATCTGGTTGCCGGCAAGGCCGCTGATTTTCCCAGACCGTCTTGCGCGTTGCTGCGCATGGCCTGCCGCAGTATCGCCAGCGCGGCCGTTGTCATCGCTGTCGTGAATACAGGCGAACTGATCCGGCGCGGGCCGCGGCTGTTCGCCGTCGAGCAGGAAGAAGTTCTTGATTTTTTTCGCGTCATGGAGATACAAAGCTCCGCCGCCGCCGTGCAAAATATGCTTTTGGCTGCGGCCTCAATGGGAATCGGCAGCGTGTGGCTGGGGATCCTGATCCTGATCAAGGATGAGGTGTTGAATTTTCTGGGTGAGCCGCGGGGAGAATTTATGGCGATCGTGCCGGTCGGCTATCCTCTCCGCCCCAGCAGCGGTCCGAAAAAACAGTCGCTGGCGACATGCGTCAAGTACCTTTCCTGACGGAGCTGAATTTGCCCACTCATTGATTGACCTTGTCGCGGTAATATGTTATTGGTTTTACGTTATATTATAAATTATAAATGGAGGAACTTATGAGCGTTTCGAGTCTAAAACCGCAGGGAAAAAAGTACAAGATCGCCTGGCTGCCCGGCGACGGCATCGGCATCGAAGTGTTGGAGGCGGCAAAGATCGTTCTGGATAAATTGCAGTTGAACGCCGAGTATATCCACGGTGATATCGGCTGGGAGTTCTGGTGCAAGGAAGGCGAGGCTTTCCCCATGCGCACCATTGACCTGCTCGGTAGCGTCGACGCCGCCATGTTTGGCGCCATCACCTCAAAGCCGGTCAAGGCCGCTGAGGCGGAATTGGTGCCCGAACTCAAAGGCAAGGGCATGGTCTACCGCTCCCCGATCGTGCGCATGCGCCAACTTTTCGACCTGTACACCTGTTTGCGGCCGTGCAAGGCCTACCCTGGCAATCCGCTCAACTTCAAGACCGAGATCGACCTGGTCGTTTTCCGCGAGAATACCGAGGGGCTGTACGCCGGCGTCGAATTCAACCCAGTACCCCAGGAGTTGAAGGACACCCTGCTGAAGATCTCCAAGCCGTTCACTGCGTTCAAGGACGTGCCGCTCGACCAATATGCCCTGACATGCAAGATCAACACCAAAAAGGGCTCGGAGCGGATCGTGCGCGCGGCCTTCGAATACGCCAAAAAATATGGGCGCAAGAAAGTGACCGTCATCCATAAGGCCAACGTGGTGCGGGCCACCGAGGGCCTCTTTTTGGAGATCGCCAAAGAAGTGGCCAAGGACTATCCCGGCATCAAATGCGATGATGCCAACGTCGACGCCATCTGCATGTGGCTGCTCAAGAACCCCATGAACTACGAGGTGCTGGTCGCTACCAACCTGTTCGGCGATATCATCTCCGACCTCTGCGCCCAGATGGTGGGCGGACTGGGCTTCGGCTGCTCGGGCAACATCGGCACCAAGCTGGCGGTGTTCGAACCCACCCATGGCTCTGCCCCCAAGTATGCCGGTCAATACAAAGTGAACCCCATCGCCACTATCCTGGCGGCCAAGATGATGCTGACCTGGCTGGGCGAGACCGAAAAGGCGGACAAGGTCGAGCGGGCTGTTGCCGCGATAATCAAGGAAGGAAAGATTCGCACCTATGATATGGGCGGGACAAATACGACCCTGGAAATGGCTGAAGCGATCGCCAAGAAACTGTAACAGGAATTCCAGCCAGCGAGTGCGGGGAGCGAAATCATGGAGAATAAGATATGGCCGCTGTAAAGATTCATGAAGTGGGTTTGCGTGACGGGCTGCAGATCGAAAAGCAGACGGTGCCACTGGAAAAGAAGATTGCCTGGGTGGAGAGCCTTCTCGCCGCGGGCATCGACATGATCCAGCTGGGATCTTTTGTCAATCCCGAGAAGGTCCCGCAGATGGCCGACACCGACGCACTGTTCCGCCATTTCAGCCAGCCGAACAAGAAACCGGCCGCGGCCATCCTGTCGGGCCTGGTGTTAAATGAAAAAGGACTGGAACGCGGCATGGCGTGCGGCGTGGACATGTTCTGCATGGGGGTTTCGGCCAGCGATACCCACAGCCGCAAGAATACCGGCAAAGGCCCCGAGGAAGCCGTAGGCGAGATCATCGCCATGGCCCAGGCGGCCGGGAGGGAGCAGAAGCGCAGCCAAGTTTCCATCCAGTCGGCATTCGGCTGCGGCTTTGAAGGCGCTATCCCTGCCGAACGGGTATTTTCCATTGTGGACAGGTATCTGTCCGCCGGCATCCGCAACATCAGCCTGGCCGACACGGCGGGACACGCTTACCCGCCCCAGGTCGAATCGTTGTTCGGCGAAATCCTGAAGCGTGACGCCGGAATCGAGCTGGCCTGCCATTTCCATAACACCTACGGCTTGGGTCTGGCCAACTGCTATGCTGCCCTGAGGACCGGGGTGAAGTATTTCGAAGCGGCCCTCGGCGGTCTGGGCGGCTGCCCATTTACCAAGGTGGCGGCCGGCAATGTATGCACTGAAGACCTGGTCCATTCGCTGCAGCGCCAGGAACTGGTCGGGGAGATCAGCCTGGAGAAACTCCTGGAGACTTCCCGAGACCTCGGCAGCTTCTTCAACCGCGAGCTGCCCGGATTCATCCTGAAGGCCGGATCTATCATCACTTTTAAAAAAGCACAATGAAGGAGAGA
The DNA here is from genome assembly GCA_026393775.1 of Candidatus Aminicenantota bacterium. Lineage (GTDB taxonomy): Bacteria > Acidobacteriota > Aminicenantia > UBA2199 > UBA2199 > UBA2199. Next base: position 1,906 of record JAPKZM010000303.1, on the reverse strand, counting down.
TAAAATGAAATTATTGGAAAAGGTCAGGGTACTTGACCTGACCAATGTCCTTTCCGGTCCTTTTGCTACCATGCACCTGGCCTTGCTGGGAGCCGAGGTGATCAAGATCGAGAACCCCGACGGAGGCGACCTGGCGCGCAAGCTGGGTAACGTCAATCCGCTCAACAAACAGTTGATGGGGACGAGCTTCCTGGCCCAAAATGCCAACAAGAAATCACTGACTCTCAACCTGAAATTCGAGGAAGGCAAGGAGATCTTCCGCAAGCTCCTCGAGACGGCCGACATCGTGGTCGAGAATTTCCGCCCCGGGGTGATGGGCAAGCTCGGCTTCTCGTACGAAAAAATCTGCCAGATCAATCCCAAGATCATTTATTGCGCCATCTCCGGTTTTGGTCAGACCGGTCCCGATGCTTTCAAGCCCGCCTACGACCAGATCATACAAGGCCTCTCCGGAGTGATGGCCGTCAATGGAGACGAACGGCTGAATCCGCTGCGCGCCGGCTTCCCGGTCTGCGACACGGTCGGTGGCTTGAATGCCGCCTTTGCCATCATGGCCGCCCTCTATTATCGCGAGCACACCGGTGAGGGACAGTTCATCGATATCGCCATGCTCGATTCGATCATGCCGCTGATGGGCTGGGTGGCGGCCAACCTGCTGATCGGCGGCCAGCAGCCGGTCCTGATGGGCAACGACAACTTTACCGCCGCCCCTTCCGGTACCTTCCGTACCAAGGATGGCTACGTCAACATCGCCGCCAACCAGCAGAAACAGTGGGAGGACCTGGCCGACGCCCTGGGCGTGCCGGAGCTGAAGACCGATCCCCGCTTCCAGGAACGTGACACGCGCAAGGCCAACCGCAAGGAGCTCACGTCGTTGCTGGAAGATAAACTGACCAGCGAGTCCACGCTTTACTGGGTGGACGCGCTGAACGAGAAGGGGATCCCCACCGGCGACATCTACGGTCTGGAAAAGGCGTTGCTGCAGCCGCAAAGCGAGCACCGCCAGGTGATTGCCACGGTCAAGGAGCCTGGCCTCGGTGATATCAAACTCTTCAACCTGACGGCCAAGTTCTCCAAGACCCCGGCAAAGATAGACGCTCCGCCGCCACGGCTCTCGGCCAACACCGCCGAGATTCTCAAGGAGCTGGGATACAAAGAAGAAGCGATCAAGGCATTAAAGGAAAAAGGCGCGATCTGAGCGCAACCCATAAAGGAGGAATCATCATGGGAATGACAATGGTTGAAAAGATCCTGGCCAGGGCCACCAACCAGGCCGCGGTCAAAGCGGGAGATGTGCTGGAGCCAAGAGTGGACATGGCCATGTCGCATGAAAACGGCGCCCTGGTCATCAATCAGTTCAAAGAAATTTACCAGGATACCGGCTTGGAAGCCAAGGTCTGGGACCCGGGCAAAATCGCCATTATTTTCGATCACCGCGTTCCGGCTGAAAGTTCAAAAACAGCCGGCAACCAGAAGAAGATCAGGGATTTCGTGGCCAAGCAGGGGATCACGAGATTTCATGACATCCGCGGCGACAGCGGCGGCATCTGCCACCAGATCCTGCCCGAATTCGGTTATATCCGGCCGGGAAACGTCGTGGTCGGCACCGACAGCCACACGACCAGCCACGGCGCTCTTGGCGCTTTCTCCTTCGGCATCGGCGCCACGGAAATGGCGGCTGTCTGGGCTCTGGGGCGGGTGCTGAACGTCGAAGTTCCCGGCACCATCAAGGTGGTCTGCGAGGGCAAGTTCAAGCGCCATGTCGCACCCAAGGACCTGATACTTCACCTGGTCGGCAAACTGACAGCCGAAGGCGCCAATTTCAAGGTCATCGAGTTCCATGGCCCGGCCATCGAGCAAATGTCGACCTCGGGCCGCCTGGTCATCTGCAACATGACGGTTGAAG
>JAPKZM010000027.1 GCA_026393775.1 Candidatus Aminicenantota bacterium | reverse complement strand
ATTGGTTATTTTGTCCTGGAGTTGGTCAAGGTAGTCTCGGAATCCCGCCTGCATACCAAATTGATCGAGAAAGGCATGGTCGATGAAAAGGTCAAGCTCTTGTCCGCTTCCGGCCCCGCCCGTGAATTTGCTTCATCGTTGAAGTGGGGGCTGGTGATGATCGCCGTAGGTCTGGCTTTTATTTTCGCCTTCGCCATCCATCAATGGGTCCCGGCCGGGATCCGCGACGAAATTACAGCCGGCGCGGTTTTCTTCATGGCCGGCCTGGCGCTGATCGTTTATTATGCCATCGCCCGCGCCCAGGAGAAGAAAAAGTAGGGCAGTCAGGATAAAGGCGTTCGAAAAAGCAGGTTCGGCCGGGAGCCTCTGATTGGAGGACGACGGTCGGCCTGCTTTGTTTTTTTTTGGTATTGTGGTATTTTGTCGGCGTGAAGAAAGGCTTTTCATTCAGAGCGAACCCAAAAATGGCGTTGGGGCTGGCCATGCTGGTGGCGGTCGCCAACCTGCTGTTTCGCGCCCTGGCGCCAAACCTGGAGCCATGGTGGCTCAGCCTGGTCGGCGAAGCGGCGCTGTTCGCATCCCTGGCTGCCTGGACCTGGGCGGGCAGCGGCTTCTTTGCAAAAAACAAAAACAGTCCTCTGACCATTGTGCTGGCGATCACCGCCCTGGGCGCGGCGAGCCTCATCCTCTTTGCCGTCTGGAGCGGCAGCTTGTTCCAGCCGGCCGGCCGCGGCGAGGCCGGGGCTGCCGTCAATTTGGCCGGCGGAGGCCTGCTGATTGTTTTTACCGCCATCCTGGGCCTGCTGGTTTCGGGATGGCGCGAGCTGTTTTTCTTGAAAAAAGCGCGCCAGCCGGGCTGGTTTTTCAAGGCCATGCTGGCCTGTTTTATTTTTTCTTATTTTGCCCCGGTCGTCATCGCCATTGCGGTTCCCTTTTTCATGAGTTTGTCGATCTGCTTTTTGCTGATGAACTCGTTCCGGGTCAAGTGGATCGCTTTTTTGGTCAAAAAACAGAAAAAAATATTGATCGCCCTGGCCGGCTTGTCGCAGGCGATTTTTCTGGCCGGTTCCATTTACGTTTTCAACAGCCATGCCATCGCCAAGGTCGTCGCCAGCTTGTCGCCCGGCCTTTTCCAGGTCGGCAAACTCATCCTGCTCTACGGAGCCTGCTATTCCGGGGTGATTCTGTTCGCCACCCTCTTCCACCTGCCCACCGCCGATGCCTATGACCGCAAGGCCGAGGAGTTCGCCTCGCTGGTCGATTTGAGCCAGTCGATAACCGGCGCGATGGAGTTCAAGGAGCTGGCCGAAAAGGTGATCAACGCTACCGCCCACGTTTGTCACGGCGATTTCTCCTGGCTGCTGATCGAGGAAAACAACGAAGTCAGCGTCCCGGCCGCCTACAATATCGGCAACCGCGAGGCGCGCGAGCTCAGCCTGGCCCTGCTGGCTGAAAGCGGGCCCAGCACCCGCGTGGTAACCATTTTTCGGGACAAGAAGCTGCGGGTCCAGATCCAGAACGACACCCTGACTTTCTCGTTCCGCTCCCTGGCCATGTCCCCCCTGCGGGTCAAGAACCGGATCACCGGCTACCTGTTCGTGGCCATCAAAAAAGACTCGATATTTGAAGAGGAGGATATCCAGACGATCGGGGCTTTCGCCAATTCGGCGGCCATGGCCCTGGAGAACGCGCGCATGCTGGAGACCCGCCTGGAAAAGGAGCGATTGCTCAAGGAGCTGGAGGTCGCCCGGGTGATCCAGCGCCGTTTGCTGCCCCAATCCGTCCCCAAGCCGGCCTTTGCCGATTTGGCCGTTTACTTCTCGCCGGCCTATGAGGTTGGCGGCGATTACTACGATTTTTTTCCGCTGGCTGACCGGCGCCTGAGTTTCGTCATCGCCGACGTGTCGGGAAAAGGGCTGGCCGCCGCTTTCATCATGGCGGAACTAAAGGGAATTTTCGAATCACTGGCCGGCGTGGTCAGCGATCCCGGGCAGCTGCTGGCCAAAGCCAACGGCGTGTTGAGAAAAAGCCTGGAAAAAAACCGCTTCGTGTCGGCAAGCTACGGGGTGATCGACCCGAAGGGTCTGACCCTGCGCGTCGCCCGGGCCGGGCACATGCCCTTTTTCGTGAGCACGCGTGAGCGGATGGAAATCTATGTGCCGCCGGGATTGGTTTTGGGCGCGACCGACGAGCCGCTTTTCAGCGAAAAAATGAAGGACGTCTCCATCCCGCTGCACAGCGGCGACATCATCGTTTTCATCACCGACGGCATTTCCGAGGCCAAGAACCTGATCGGCAACGAATTCGGTTATGAGCGCTTGCAGAGCATCGTGCAGTCCAACCGCGACGCCGCGGCCGAGCCCTTGCTGCATCGGATCGTGGATGAAATTAAGGCCTTCGCCAATCAACCGGTGCAGCATGACGACATCACGCTGCTGGTCATCAAGATGACCTGAGCCGTTTTCTGCCTCCGACCTTTGCTTCCGGGCTCGCGACCGGCCCTTTTTCCTCCTTTTCCAGCCAGCCGTCCAGAAGCTGGATGACGCGGTCGGAGTAGGAGGCGTTCTTTTCCGAGTGGGTGACCTGGATGATGGTGGTTCCCTCGCGATTGAGTTTTTTGAACAGCTCCATGATCTCCTGACCCTGCCCAGAGTTCAGGTTCCCGGTCGGTTCGTCGGCCAGGATCAGTTTGGGGTTGATGATCACGGCGCGGGCCACGGCCACCAGTTGCTGCTGCCCGCCCGACAGCTGGCTGGGGAAAAGATCTTTCTTGGCCACGATGCGGAAGCGGTCCAGGGCTTCGGCGACCAGGCTCTTGCGCTCGTCGGCCTTGACTTTTTTGTAGAGCAGGGGGGTCTCCAGGTTCTCGTAGACGGTCAGCTCGTCGATCAGGTGGTAGCTTTGAAAAACGAAGCCGATATGCTGCTGGTGGATGAGGGTGCGTTTCTTTTCATTCAGGGAATGGATCGCCTGGTCATGAAAATAATATTCCCCTTCCGACGCATCGTCGAGCATGCCGATAATGTAGAGCAGGGTCGATTTTCCCGCTCCGGACGGGCCCATGACGGTCAGGAATTCCCCTGAGTGCACGTCGAGGTCTATGTTTCTGAGCACATAAGTTTTGCTGAAACCGCTGCTGTAAAACTTGCCGATGCCCCGTAGTTTGATCAAGGTTGCTTCCCCTTGATCTTGTAGAGCACCCGTCCCAGATAGCCGTTTTCGCTGATTTCGGCGATGTACAATCCCGGCTGCAGGTAGGCGGAGGTCCGCAGCCGCGGCTCGGACAACGAATCCAGCAGCCATGCAACAAAGCAAGCGACCGGTCCATTGTTCACTGGGCGAGTTGCTTCTGCCGGAAGGTCACCGGGATCTTGTGGTCTAGGGGGGCGCCGATCTGGATCAATTGCCAGTCGGGGTCATGCTCCCGGATCACTTGCTTGAGTATGGCCACCGAGTCATTTTTTTCCGCCGCATCGGGCTCGAATTCCACGATTTCGACGCGGTATTTCATGACCTGGCGCCGGCCGTTGATGCGCACGTCGATCTCGATGTTCTGCTCGGCTTCGAGAACCGGGATTTGCAAGGTGATTTCCTTCATTTGAGTCCTCCTTTTTTATTCGTAACGCAGGCTTTCGACCGGGTTGGTGCGGGCGGCGCGGACCGACTGGAAACTCACGGTCAGCAGGGCGATGCCCAGCGCCAGCACACCCGACAGCAGGAACAGATCGAGACCCAGTGAGGTGCGATAGGCGAAACTTCGCAGCCAGCGGTTCATGAAATAGTAGGCCAGGGGCCAAGCGATAAGGTTGGCCAGTAGCACCAGTTTGAGGAATTCATTGGAGAGCAGGCGGCTGAGGGTGAGCACCGAGGCTCCCAGAACCTTGCGGATGCCGATCTCCTTGGTGCGCTGCTGGGTGGCGAAGGTCGCCAGGCCGAGCAGCCCCAGGCAGGCGATGGCAATGGCCAGGATGGAGAACGCCGTGAGCAGCCGGGCCGTGTTCTGCTCGGCATTATATATGGCGGCGAATCGTTCGTTGAAGAATTCGTATTCGAAGGCCTGTCCTTTGGCGAGGCGTTTCCAGGTATTTTCGATGGCTTTGAGCAGAACCGGGATGTTGGTCGTGCGGAAGCGGACCGAAACCATTCTGCCGAAACCATCAGGCCCGAACCAGTGGAAGGCCAGCGGCCGGATCTCGTCATGGAGGGACTGGTAATGGAAATCCTTCATCACGCCCAGGATGGTGATCTTGGCCGGTTTGCCGCCCGGTCCGATCAGCAGCGTCAGTTCCTTGCCGACCGGATCGGTCAAGCCCAAGATCTTCACCGCGGTTTCGTTGAGCACTACGCCCTGCAGATCGCTCTGGCGTTCCTTTTCGAAGAAGCGGCCCGATGCCATCTTGATATCATAAGTGCGCATGAAGCCTTCATCGGCGTACATCGTCCAGAGGATATATTGGGCCACGCCGCTGACTCCGGGCACTGTATAGACATTGTCGCCGAAGGATTGGTCGCCCATCAGGTTCGCCGAGTTGCTTACGGCCGTGATATCGGGATTGGCGAGCAGTTCCTGCTTGAAGGCTTGGACCTGCTTGCCCAGGTCATCGGTCTTTTTGACGACCAGGACCTGTTCCTTGTTGAAACCCAGTTTTTTGTTCTGCATGTAGTGCAACTGGCGGTTGATGACCAGGGTGCCGATGATCAGGGCGATCGACATGGTGAACTGGAAGACCACCAAAAGGCTGCGGACAAATGATTTTCCCTTGATCCCTCCGAGCTGCCCTTTCAGCACATGCACCGACCGGAATGAAGATAGATAGAATGCGGGGTAGGCGCCGGCCACCAGTCCGCTCAGGAGCAGCAGTGCCAGCAGGATGGGCAGCAGCCAGGGGTTGCCCTGGATGACGATATCGGCATTTTCACCGGCCAGTTGGTTGAAGAACGGACGGAGCAGGACAGCCAGGGCCAAAGCCAGGATGATGGCCAGAAAGCTGGTCAGCGACGATTCGAAGAGAAATTGCCTGATCAACTGGCCGCGGCCCGAGCCGATGGCCTTGCGGATGCCGATCTCGCGGGCCCGGGTGGCGGCGCGGGCAGTGGTCAGGTTGACGAAGTTCACGCAGGCCAGCAGGAAAACACCAAAGGCGACCAAAGAAAAAAGATACACGGTCGAGATGTCGCCGTTGGCTTCCAATTCGTACTCGAGGTGCGAACGCAGGTGGATATCGGTAAGCGGCTGCAGGAAATAGCGATATTGGGCGCCGCTCTTGCGCAGCTGATCCCAGCTGACGCCGAACATCATTTCAAATTGCGGGGCAGCATGGCGGCGCACGATCTCCTGGAGCTTGGCATCGACCGCGGATGCAGAGGCTCCCGAGCGCAAAGTCAGATAGGTATAGAAATTATTGCCGATCCAGGACGTGCTGCGGCTGTTTTCAAATATGGCCAGCGGGCCGATAAAGTCGTAATGGAAATGGGACTGGCGCGGCACGTCCGCCACCACGCCGGTGACCACGAGATCGCGGCGGTTGTCGGTGTTGATGGTCTTGCCGAGCGGGTCCTCGGAACCGAAATATTTTTTGGCCATGGAACTGGTCAGCACCACGTTGTTTGCCTGGCTGAGGGCCGTGCGCGGATTACCCTTGATGAACGGCGTTTTGAAGACGTCGAAGAAAGTGGGATCGGCCCAGTAGAAGCGCTCTTCGCTGAAGATCTTGTCTTGATAGCGCACGACCGGGGCGCCGCGGCCGCCGCCGATAAAGCGGACTACGGCCTCCACTTCCGGTATTTCCCGTTTCATGGCCTCGGCCATGGGCGCGCACGATACCGGGCCTATGAAGGTCTTGTTGTTCAATGAGCCGATTATCCCGACGCGAAAGATGTGCTCGGCTTTGGCATAGTGGCGATCAAAACCGAGCTGGTCAATGGTGAACAGGGTGATCAGGATGCAGCAGGCGAGCCCGGCCGCGAAGCCGAAGATGGTGATGAACGAGAGCCCCTTGTGCAGGCGCATGTTGCGCAAAGCCGCTTTTAAATAATTTTTTAACATGGGTTACCTCAAAATGATAATCAGAACGCAAATAAAAAGACGCTCACGGTCAGTATGAAAAAAAAGATGTGGACGATGAGCAGTTTTATTTTTCCACGCTGCAGCCGACGCTGGATGTCATTTTCCAAGGCGCTGAGATCAAGGGTTGGTTTTTTTAAAACGTGTTGGTTCATGTCATGCTCCTTCCTTGGTTTTGCCGGACCGCGGCCTGCAATTTCCGGTCTCGTGATTTTGGTCAGACATGGAATTTCTGGTTGAAATTTTCGGTGACGATGTGGCCGTCGAACAGATGGACCACGCGCTGGGCGAATTCCGAATAAGCGGGGGAATGGGTGACCATGACGATGGTCGTCCCTTCGCTGTGCAGCTGCGAAAGCAGGTTCATCACCTCGTCGCCGTTGGCCGAATCGAGGTTGCCGGTGGGCTCGTCGGCAAGGATCAGTTTCGGCCGGGCGACAAGGGCGCGGGCCACGGCCACGCGCTGCTGCTGGCCGCCGGACAGCTGCTGGGGAAAGTGGTTCTTGCGCGGGATCAATTGCATGCGCTCCATGACCTCGAGTACCTTTTTTTTGCGCTCGCCGCTACCGACTTTCAGGTAGAGCAATGGCAGCTCGATGTTTTCAAAAACGGTCAATTCGTCGATCAGGTTGAAGCTCTGGAAAACGAAGCCGATGTTGGCCTTGCGCAGATGAGCGCGCTGCCGCTCCGAATATTTGGAAACCTCGTGACCGACGAAATGGTACTCCCCTTCGCTGGGATTATCGAGCAGGCCGAGGATGTTGAGCAGGGTCGATTTGCCGCAGCCCGAAGGGCCCATCACGGCCACGAATTCGCCCTCCTTGACCGACAGGTTGATCTGGTTCAGCGCCGAAGTCTCGACTTCCTCGGTCGTGTAGATTTTTTTCAAGTTCTTGGTTTGGATCATTTTTATTCTCCTTTGTTTATAGGTTGCATAATTATTTAAGCACCAGGCGTTCATTGTCGCCGAAATTGTCGTAACTCGAGGTGATCACCCGCTCGCCGGCCTTCAGGCCGTCCAGTACTTCAAATACGTCGGGATTCTGCCGGCCCAGGCGGACATCCCTCTTGACGGCGGTTTTGCCATCCGCTTCGAGCACGAAAACCCAATTCCCGCCGGTTTTCTGGAAGAAGCCGCCGCGGGGCAGCAGCAGGGCTTCGGAGACATCGCTCAATTCCAGGCGGACGTGCAGGGTCTGGCCGCGGCGGATCCCCGGCGCCTGGCGGCCGGGAAACTCCAGGTCGACTGAAAATTTCCCTGCCAGGACCTCGGGGTAGACGCGGCTGACCACCATGCGGTAGGTGCCGCCGGCCAGCTCGAACTGCCCGGGTTTGCCTTTCTGGATGCGGTCGATGTAGAACTCGTCGATTTCCGCGCGCGCCTTGAAACCCTCCGGGGCATCGATCTGCCCCAGACGCTCGCCCGGTGATTTCGACTGCCCCGGCTCCGCCTGCAGCGAAGTCAGGGTGCCGGTGATCGGGGCGCGCAAAGTCAGGTTATCCAGCTTGCTTTTGGCGACGCGGAGGTTTTGCTCCATGCGCCTGACCGCCTCTTCCAGCTGCCCGATCTGCTGCTGGCGGAAATTCAATTCTTTTTCCTGCGATTCGGCCGCCAGCCGGCGCTTGTTCTTCACCATGTCGTATTCGTCGCGCGTGTCTTCGAAGTCATTGCGAGAGATGAGTTTCTCCTCGTACAGCGAGCGGTAGCTCTCGAATTTCCGCATCATTTTTTCCACTTGGAAATCGAAATCGGCCAGATCCTGTTCCAGCGCCAGGCGACTTTGCTCGAAGAGCAGGCGAGTGTTACGCAGGTTGTTGATCTGCTGAAAAAGTTCGGCTTCGCGGTACATGATGTCCATCAGCAGCGACGTGTTGGAAAGCTTGAGGATTTTGTCCCCCTGCTTTACCGTTGAACCGGCTTCGATGTAAATTTTTTCCACCAGACCGCCTTCTTCCACATCTAAAAATATGGTTTGCACCGGGAGCACTTCGCCCATGACCGGGATAAACTCCTGGAAAGGGCCGCGCTCGACGCTGGAAATCGTCAATTTATCGCTTTCGACATTGAGGGTGGAGCGGTTCGATTGAAAGATCAATAAGTAAAGAATCAGCATCGCGAATGCCCCGGCTGCCGCATAGGTGACGATGCGCCGGGTCGGCCATTTCTTCTTTTTGATAATTTGATCCATGCTCATGGGTTGCCCCTATAAACTATTACTATTTTTATTCATAGCGCAGGCTTTCAATCGGATTGGCGAGTGCTGCTTTCACACCCTGATAACCAACTGTCAGCAAGGCAATCACTAATGCTGATAACCCGGATAATAAAAACGGCCATATCGTCATATCTATCCTATAGGCAAAATTCTGCAGCCATTTATTCATGGCATAGAAGGCAACGGGCCAGGCGATGATATTGGCAATAAGCACCCATCTGGTAAAATCTTTTGCAAATAATATTAAAATTTGCATGATGGATGCACCGAGCACTTTGCGAACACCGATTTCCTTGGTACGGCTTTTCATCATGATCAGTCCCAGACCAAAAAGTCCCATGCAGGCAATAAAAATCGCCAGTATTGTAAAATACCCCATTAATTGGAAAGTAATTTTATCCTTTTGATATAGGGACTCAAGCTTGGTATCTAAAAAATGAAATTCAAATACCCCATCTGGATAAAAATTCTTGCAAATAGCTGCAAGTTTGTTGATAGTATTTTGAGCATTTGAGGGATTCACTTTAATCATGAGCTGGTAACACTGTCTATAATCAATGACAAACACTGTAGGTTGGATTTTTTCATAAAGCGATTCGAAGTGAAAATCATCAACAACGCCGATGACCTTTCTATTCGATTTGGGCCAACTGCATGCAACCGACTGCCCAATTGGATTCCCTTTTAACTCCAGCTTTTTCACGGCTGCTTCATTTATAATTATAGCTTCATCGGCATCGGTTTTAAATTTACTTGAGAAAAGGCGGCCTTGTGCAGCGGTTATGCCCAATGTCTCAAAATAATCGTAATGAACGTGAACAAACGGCAATAGGATCGGTTTGGTTTGTCCTGCCGGTAACAATGTTCCCAAATTATTAAGCGAATCAGAAGGAACGCGTGAGGCCATGGAAACACTTTTGACAACGCTCTCTTTAAGGAGGGCCTGTTTCAAGGCATTATATTTTTCAACATCATCAGCAGGGTGATCGACTTCTGCCAATAAGGTATATCCCCTGTCAAACCCCAATTTCTTATTTTGCAGGAAATGGATTTGATTAAACATAAAAAGGGCGCTGCATATAAGAACAATGACGATGGTAAATTGCGCTCCGACAAGAATTTTTCTGAAATTATATTTGGATCTGCCTGTGGTTGCACCTGCTTTCAGCGTTTTTGCCGGCTGATATTTGGCAAGGAAAAAAGCGGGATAAGACCCTGCCAGAAAACCCGTGATGATGAGCATAGCCAGAATTTCCAAAATCGTGCCGATTTGCATCAGGGTTTTAAATGACAGTATTTTTCCTGAAAGTGTATTAAAAACCGGTAAACATATTGCAACAAAAACAAGTGCCAGGATCAAGGCTATAAACAATACTACGAATGATTCGCCGATAAATTGCCGGGCAAGGTCCTGGCGTGACGCTCCTGCTACTTTCCTGATGGCGATCTCTTTTGCCCGTGTCGTGGCATTGGCGGTCAATAGATTGACATAATTAAAGCAGGCAATTAACAAAATGAGAAAACCGATGGCCGAGAAAATCAGCACGTAGGTGATACTGTTTTGAGGTTGAATATCACCTTCAAGATGAGAGGAGTAGAGGTGAATGTCTCTCAGGTTTTGTATTGAATATTTAACGGCCGGACTATCCGGTCCCGAATTCTTGTGTTTGGCTATCAGTTCACTGCATTTCTTTTCAAAGGCCGGTTGGGAGAAGCGGTCTTGCATGAGGAAATAAACCAGGAAATTCTGCCATCCCCAGTTGTTCATCGATTCGCTGCCAAATATTTTATCGGCGTCGCTCAGGCTTGCAATCAGCTCATAGCGGAAATGGGAATTCTGCGGCATGTCTTCCATTACTCCGGTAATGGTGACGTTCAACTCATTATCCAGTTTAATGACCTGAGCGATTGGATTTTCATTGCCGAAATACTTGCGAGCGAGATTTTCAGAAATGACCACAGTGAATGGCGGTTGCAGGGCTTTTTCAGGATCGCCCTGCTTGAATTTGAAAGAGAAGATACGAAACAGGCTGGCATCAGCAAGGGCAAATGCATTTTCTTTTTCTAAATATCTTTTATCTTTATACTGAACAATGGTTTTCCCTCTCACAAGAATTCGAGCATAATCTTTGATTTCCGGAATATTGTCAGCCAGTAATTTTGCCGTTTGCGGCGCCTGAAAAGGGTGCTGCGGCTGGCATAGCCGGTAAATGTGATCCGCATTTTTATTAAAGCTGTCATAGCTCAACTCGTGTTTGATATACAATAACAATAAAATACAAACCGCCATTCCGATCGCCAGGCCAAATATGCTTATAAATGCATACGATTTGTTTTTGATAAGATTTCTGAATGACGTTTTAAAATAGTTTTTTATCAATTTATTTATTTTTTATTCATACTTAAAACATTTAATCGGATGTCTGAATCAAGGTTGCCGATAGATTCATCAGCCAAGATCAACTTAGAGATGATGCATTTTATAATCATGGGTTACCTCGTAAAATGTGGATGCAACTATGATGCCAAGTCTGCTACCGCAGGTGGCGCATAACCTGAAAATGTGCCTGGACTTGACAAATGCCATTCCCGACTTTATCGTTTTCCATTTTTTTCTAGTGCGGAGAATATGTGGATTGTCCGCTGGTGGAACAGATGCTGTCCGTTTCCGGACAGTGGCAGTTTGATCTCAAGAGGCTGCCGGGTGATTTCCGCAGGCCAATGGGAACATTTTGGGCCCTATGCTATAATGGCAGGGAAATTGCTGAAAAATTTTTATGAAATGGGAAATGATGAAAAAAAATTCGGGAAAAATCCTGATCGTTGACGATGATGCCGACGTATTGCAAGCGGCCACTCTCTTTCTAAAACAGCACGTGCAATCGGTGCGCAGTGAAAAAAACCCGGCCTTGATCCCGCAATTGCTGAAAGATGAGGCGTTTGACGTCATCCTGCTGGATATGAATTTCGAGCGCGACGTCAGCAGCGGCCAGGAAGGCTTTTTCTGGCTGGAAAAGATTCTGGCTGTTGATCCCCAGGCGGTGGTCATTCTGATCACGGCCTACGGCGATGTCGACCTGGCGGTGCGGGCCATCAAGGAAGGGGCCAGCGATTTCGTGCTCAAACCCTGGCAGAACGAAAAATTGCTGGCCACCGTCTCCAGCGCCCTGCAACTCCGTTCATCCCGTTTCGAGACGGAAAATCTGCGCCGGCGCCAGCAGCAGCTCAGCGCCGACATGGATCATCCTTTCCACGATTTCGTCGGCGCATCGGCCGGTATGCAGCAGATATTCCAGACCATCGCCAAGGTGGCGGCCACCGACGCCAACGTGCTGATTATCGGTGAAAACGGAACCGGGAAAGAACTTGTCGCCCGGGCCCTGCACCGGCAATCGGCTAGGGCCAATGAGATTTTCCTGGCCGTCGATATGGGCGGGATCAGCGAAACGCTTTTTGAGAGCGAATTGTTCGGCCATGTCAAGGGATCTTTTACCGATGCCCGCAGTGACCGGATCGGACGCATTGAATTGGCTTCGGGCGGAACGCTTTTCTTGGATGAAGTCGGCAACTTGCCCCTGGGCTTGCAGGCCAAGCTGCTGCGCGTGCTGGAAACCCGGCAGATCATCCGCCTGGGTTCCAACACACCCATTCAGGTTGATATCCGCTTGATCTGCGCCACCAACATGCCGATCGCCGAATTGGTCAACCGCAAACAATTCCGCCAGGATCTGCTGTACCGCGTCAATACGGTTGAAATTCACCTGCCGCCATTGCGTGAACGGTACGATGACCTGAAGCCGCTGGCTGAACATTTCACCAAGCAGGCCTGCCGCAAGTATCAGAAGGCGGCGAAAACCATCAGTGAAGCCGCCTTGAAAAAAATGGTCACCTACCATTGGCCAGGCAATATCCGGGAACTGAAACACGCCCTGGAACGGGCGGTGATCTTGAGCGACGCTCCCGTGCTGCAGCCAAGCGATTTTTCTTTTTCGCACAAACTTGAAAGCGCCGAAGAATTGGCCTTTAAAGATTTGAACCTGGAGCAGGCCGAGGCGATTCTTGTCCGCCGCGCCCTGAGCAAATATCAAGGCAATATCAGCCAGGCGGCCAAGGAATTGGGCTTGACCCGCGCCGCTTTGTACCGGCGCCTGGAAAAATATGGCCTTTAAAGCGGAGTCGTGGATCGTTTCATCATGAAAATCAGCCGGCGTTTCGGATTTCAGATTGCCTGGCGGGTGATGCTGCTCGCGCTGGCGGCGGGATTTTTCTTTTACTGGCTGCGTTTTTCCGGGTGGGGATTTCCGGCTTTGCTGGGCGCGGCGATTTTCGTGTACGCGCTGGTCTCGCTGTTTCACTATATCGATCGTTCCAACCGCGGCCTGGCCAGGTTCCTGCAGGCGGTGCGCTACCATGATTTTTCGCTTTCCCCGGGCATCGAAGGACTGGGCGGATCGTTCGCCGATTTGAATGCCGCTTTCGGCGAGATCAGCGGCCAGTTCCAACGCGCCCGCGCGGAAAAAGAGGAACAATATCGTTATCTGTTAACGGTGGTTCAGCATATCGGGATCGGTCTGCTTTCGCTGCGCAGCGATGGCTCGGTCGATTTGCTGAACAATGTGGCCAAGCGGTTACTCCGCGTCTCTCATTTGCGCCATATCCGCGATTTGCCGCCCATGTTTCAACCGTTGGTCGACGAAATCGAGCGCTTGCGTCCCGGGGAAAAGTCCCTTTTTAAATTGGAGCAAGCCGATGAAGTCCTGCAGCTGGCATTGTACACGACCGAATTCAAGCTGCAGAATCAATTTTATAAACTGGTGTCGCTGCAAAACATCCAGATCGAATTGGAGGAGAAAGAGGCCGAAGCCTGGCAGAGCCTGACCCGGGTGCTGACCCATGAAATCATGAATTCGCTCACCCCCATCTCCTCGCTGGCCGCTAGCGCCACTTCCCTGCTGCGCGCTGCCGAAGGCGAAAGCGCGGGCGCCCGTCCGGCCTGGAACCAGGATGTGGGCGAGGCTTTGCAGACCATCGACCGACGCAGCCAGGGACTGATGCGATTCGTCAACGCCTATCGCAGCATGGCCCTGATCCCCAAACCGCAATTTGAGATTTTCCCGGTCAGCCAATTGTTTCAACGGGTGGAGAGACTGATGCAGGACAAATTATCCCGTCAGGGCATCGCCTTCAAGGCTAGTGTGGAGCCGACCTCCCTGGAGATGACGGCCGATCCCGATCTGACCGAACAGGTGCTGATCAACTTGTTGCTCAATGCCATGGAAGCTCTTGGCGGAAGCGAAAAACCGAGTATCCAGTTAACTTCCTGGATGAACGATCGCGGGCATGTGGTCATTCAGGTCAGTGATAACGGGCCGGGAATCGCTCCCGAAGCCAAGGAAAAGGTGTTCATCCCGTTTTTCACCACCAAAAAAGAAGGCTCGGGCATCGGCTTGAGTTTTTCGCGCCAGGTCATGCACTTGCATCGCGGCATCATTGCGGTCAACTCCCAGCCTGGAAAGGGCACGATTTTTTCGCTTCAATTTTAAATCTCAAACCCCGGTTGGCAATTAGTTTCAGTGCGGATTGCTGCGGCCGAGGCCGCGCCCTTGCCGCTTTTTTTGGTAAAGGTCTTGGTCCGCGCTTTCGACAAGCTGGCCCGGCTCGTCGCCGGCCTGTGGGGTGGCGGAGGCCACACCCAGGCTGACCGTGACCGCGGAAGCGATCGGCGAGGC
>JAPKZM010000151.1 GCA_026393775.1 Candidatus Aminicenantota bacterium | reverse complement strand
AGGTCTTTTTCATAGCCGAGCCATTCCCTTTTCCCGTCGAACAGGAAGATGATCAACTGTGAATTTCTGGCGGCCTTGAATATTTTTTTGTTGATCTCGGAATTGATGATGTCCTTGTCGAGAAAAAAACCGCCGCTGTCCTGGAGATGGTACCAGTGCTGGTCGATCTTGAATTTCTGGCGAAAAATATCGCGTGTCATGCCAGCTTGAGAATGGACCAGGGCTTTCCTTTTTCCTAGCATTCGGTTGAAAAGGGTCGATTTTCCGGTGTTCGGCACGCCAATGATGGTGATCAATGGAAAAGAGCTCATTTTACCTGTTTCCCTTGCAATATAGCTAGTCCCGCTCTGTTTTACCCAGTAGGACAGAACAAAAACATTCAAGGGCTTCTCCCCTACCGACGGCGTCAATTTTTTCCTTGCTTTTTGCTTTTAAATTGAAATTGGTTTGGGGAATCTGCAGAATGGCTGTGATTTTCTTTTTTATCTCATTCTTAAAGGGACTGATCTGAGGAGCTTCAATGATCAAAACGCTGTCGATATTGATTATTTCAAACCGGTCGCGGACAAGGATTTCATTGACTTTGCCCAATAAGCGCAAACTCTCGATACGTTTGAATTGCGGATCGCTGTCGGGGAACAGCTCGCCTATATCGGGCCGGCCCATCGCTCCCAGCAATGCGTCGATCAAGGAATGGATCAGCACATCGCCGTCGGAATGGGCTTCGGCCATGAGAGATGCAGAGATCTTGACGCCACCGATAAACAGCCCATTCCCGGCCTTAAGCCGGTGGATGTCGTAGCCGATGCCCGTCCTGAATTTCATCATGAAGTTTTTTTACCGAAGATGATTTTTCCCGAAGTAGATTGCAGTACAGAGGTCACCTCGATTTCGACTTCTCGACCGATATCGCTCTTGGCGTCATCAACCACCACCATGGTCCCGTCCTCAAGGTATGCCAACCCCTGTTTTTTCTCCTTGCCTTCCTTGGTAATACGGGCCTGTATTTTTTCTCCAGGATAAACGATCGGTTTGAGGGCAAACGCCAGCTCATTGACATTCAGCACTTTTACATCCTGTAGTTTGGCAATTTTGCTCAAGTTAACGTCATTTGTGATGATTTTAAAATTATGTTCCTTGGCCAAAAGAACGAGTTTCTGGTCGACTTCCTTGACCCCCGGGACGTTCTTATTCAAGATCGTTACCGATATCTCTTTGTTTTGCTGCAACTGCTCAATCACGTCCAGTCCCCTCTTTCCCCTGATTTTTTTATTGGCGTCAACAGAATCGGCGATGAACTGCAGTTCAGCCAGGACGAACTGGGTGATGATCAATTCGCCCTCGACGAACCCGGAAAGGGCTATGGCGACTATTCTTCCGTCGATGATGGCACTGGTGTCGAGCAGATAGGATTGAGTGAAGGCGCTGCTGCCCCTGAAAAATTCCTTGATATTCAACTGCGAAAACATGTTGGGCTTGCTGATGCCGATGAACAATCCGGTCACCGGGATGCCGAAAAGGAATAAGGCTTTAAAAAATATGTATGCCGAAAAGGACATGGCGATCAGGTTGAACAATTGGAACATGATCCAGCCGATGGCCACGCCGCCGAGCAGGCCCAATGAAGCGCTCCATATATGCTTCAGTTCGGTCTTCTTGATTTTCAACACCAGCAATGCCAGAAATGAGGCCAGGGCACCGCCCATAACGGCACCGAGCAGCTGCGAGGTTCCCTGGAATGGCGGGTACGTATATCCTATCAAAGCGAATATACCGATAAAAATAAGTTTATAAATGAGAATGAACATTCAGACTCCTTATTAATTTCATTGCCTAATCAATACTTGATTTTAACTTATTTTTGGCTAAATTTCAACCATCGGTCCCAATACGGACCGGCAAAACTATTTTTTCATGGCCTGATAAAAATCGACGATGTTTTCTACGTAAAATACCGATAAATCTTGATTAATCGCGAACTGCCTCTGGGACGCTGGCAGGCAAAAATTAGAAAAACCCTGTCTTATCGCCTCTTTTAATCGTGTTTCCAGGAAACTGATCGGCCTGATTTCTCCAGTCAAGCCCACCTCGCCCATCAACACCGCATTGGGATTGGCGCTGATATTCTTGTAGCTGGCGATCAGGGCCGAGCAGACGGCCAGGTCGGCGGCGGGTTCGCGGATAATCATGCCGCCGGTGATGTTCAAAAAAACATCCGACTTGTAGAACGGCAATTTCAATTTTTTTTCAATGATCGACAGCAGCATGGACAGGCGGTAATTGTCAAAACCGATGGCGATGCGGCGCGGATTGCCGGCGAAGGGACTTTCGCTCACCAAGGCCTGGATTTCAGTCAGCAGGGGGCGCAAGCCGTTCATGGCCGGGAAGATCGCGGTACCTGGAGCCTGGGACCGGCGATTCTGGAGCAGAACCTGGCACGGGTCCTTGACCGAGACCAATCCTTTTTCGGTCATTTGAAATATGCCGATTTCGTTGACCGGGCCGAAGCGATTCTTCTCAGCCCTGAGCAGTCGGATATCGGCTTGAGTTTCGCCCTGAAAGTAAAGAACGGCGTCCACCATGTGTTCCAGTGTTTTTGGTCCGGCCAGCTGGCCTTCCTTGGTGATATGGCCGATGATGAAAACGGTAATGCCGCTTCTTTTGGCCATTTCGATGATCGAGGCGGTCACGTAGCGCAAGGATGAGACAGAACCGCTCAAGGATGACGCCTTCTTGGAACTAATGGTCTGGATGGAGTCGACAATCAAAAAATCGGGTTTGATCTCCTTGACGTGGCGCTGCAGGTCCTCCAGCGTTCCGATGGTGAAAAGAAGGATATCATCGGAATTGACGGCCAGCCTTTCGGCCCTGATCTTGATCTGTACCGCCGACTCCTCTCCCGAGTAATAAAGAACCCGTTTGCCTTTTTGCGACAGCAGGGCCGACACTTCCAGCAGTAGTGTCGATTTGCCGACCCCCGGCTCACCGCCGATCAAGATGACCGAATGGGCGACGATTCCTCCGCCCAAAACGCGGTCGAATTCATCCATGCCGGTGAGTAACCTGCTGATCCCCTGGGGATCGATGGCGCCAATTTTTTGCGGCGCCCGGCCCGGCTCCGAATCGGCTACCTCAGTTTCATCAGGCTCCGCGCTTTCCACCAGCGAATTCCACGCCTGGCATTGAGGGCAGCGCCCGTAATACTTGGGGCCCTGGAACCCGCATTCGATGCACTCAAAAAGACTCGCGTGCTTCATTTTTTAAAGTGGCTGGGATCGCTGCTCATGCATTCACTCGGGCCGCATCCTTGGATCGGCACGGTTATTCCCGTTCGTGAAATTCCATGTTGGCGAATTTGGTGAACTTGTCGAGAAAAGCCAGGACGATCTTTCCGGTCGGCCCGTTCCTCTGTTTGGCGATGATCAGGTCCGCTTCGCCTTTTCTTTCCGAGTCCTTGTCGAACTGATCGTCGCGGTGGATGAAGATCACCACGTCGGCGTCCTGCTCGATGGACCCGCTCTCCTTGAGGTCGGAGAGCTGATAGCGGGGCCCCTTTTCCCGCTTGCCGCCGCGGGTTTCCGGGGCCCGGTTCAACTGCGCCATGGCTACCACCGGGATCTGCAGTTCCTTGGCCAGCTCCTTCAGAGCGGCCGTGATGATGGTGACTTCCTGGGCGCGGTTGTCGTTGCGGCGCAGGCTTTCTCCGGTCACTTTGATCAGCTGCAGGTAATCGACGAAAACAATGTCCAGCTTCTTCTCCACCTTCAGTTTCCTGGCCCTGGCCTTCATTTCCACGATCGACAGCGAAGCCGAATCGTCGATGAACAGCTTGGCTTTCTGCAATTCGGCGGCGGCCAGTTCCAGGTCGTGCCATTCCTTGTTGGTCAGATGGGGGGATTTACCGGTCCGGAGCGAGCTCATGCTGACCTTGGCATGAATGGCCAGCATGCGCATCAACACCTGCAGTCTGGACATTTCGATGGAATAGAAAGCCACCGATTTTTCTTCCTTGATGGCCATGTTGACGGCGATGTTCAAGGCGAGGGCGGTCTTGCCCATGGACGGCCGGGCGGCAAACACGATCAGGTCCCCGTTCTGAAAGCCGGAAGTAATGTCGTCCAATTCGTAGAAGCCGGTTTTCAAACCCTGGCTCTCCCCTTTGCGCTGGATGTTCTCGATCAATTCCATGGCCTCGGGAATCAGATCGGCCGTAGCCAAGAAGCCCTTCTTGATACGGTCCTCGGAAATTTTAATGATGTCTTCCTGGATCTCGCCCACGAATTTTAATTCCTTGTTTTTTTCCAGATGGCTGGCCACGGTGATGATGTCGGCGGTGGAACTGGCGTCGATCAGGTGCAGGATGGCCGAAGCGATCATCATATGGGTATCCCGGAAAAAATCTTCGCTGCTGATCTCGGAAAAAACCTGGTTGACGTAGCGGTTGTCCAGGAGCATGGCCCCCAGCAGCGCTCTCTCGGCTATCTCGTCATGGGGTAGCGCCGTTTTCAGGTCAAGGGTGATGGCCACGTTTATTCGCTGCTGGCGTCGCCGTCCTGCAAAACCGCGATTTTGATTTCTGCTTCAACATCCTGGAAGAGCTTGATTTTGAGTGTGTAGTTGCCCAGCCGCTTGATGGGTTCATCGAGATGGAGCTTCTTCTTTTCCACGCTGATGCCCAGGGCCTTAAGCTCCTTTTCAAGCTCGCTGATGGTGACCGAGCCGAACAGTTTTTCGAGTTCCAGCTGCTTCTGGTGCTTTTTCTTCTTGTTCTCCATCAAGGTGACATTATGATCCGTCACTTCCACGGCGTATTTCCTGGGCAACAGGAAATTGCGGGCGAACCCTTTTTTCACTTCGATGATATCGCCGAGATTGCCGATTTTGTCGACATCGGCGGTTAAAATGACTTTCATGTTAGTAGCCCCGTTTTTCTTCGCCGAATTTGATCAACGCCATTTGCCGGGCCCTTTTGATGGCCTTGGCAAGCTGTTTTTGATGGTAGGCGCAGGTGCCGCTGACCCTGGCCGGGAACATGCGCCCGGTCTCGGAAATGTAATTCTCCAAGTTCTTGAAATTCTTGTAATCGACCAGCGTGACCTTGTCCTTGCAAAAGGCGCAATATTTCTTGCGCGTCGAATAGTATTTTTTCTGGGGCTTGCCATCCGTGGAACTACTTCTCGTCTGCATATGTCTCCTCCTCTTTTACCGCGGGATCAGTGCCTTCCTTGCTTTCCTCATGGCTGAACTGGGTCCTTTTCCTGAACTGCTCGATCTTCTGCCACCGTTTGGTCAGCTTGTTGGCTTTCTTCAACTTGTCATCCAGCCGCAACGTGATGAAGCGCAATACCTTTTCCATTTGCTTGAGACGCCTTTCGAGATCGGCGATGACCGCGCCGTCGACTTCCGTCTGGATGAAAACATAATAGCCCTCCAGGTTTTTTTGGATCGGATAGGCCATTTTTTTTCTTCCCCATTCGTCGATGTTCTCGATCACGCCTTTGGCTTTCTTGATGCTGCCGCTGATGGATTCGATGATCTTCTTGACTTCCTCTTCATTGGCGTCGGGTGTGATGATGAAGCCAATTTCGTACGTACTGTTCATTTTGTCTCCTTGTGGATGTTTTAGCCTCTTCCTTCCGGAAGAAGCAAGGAGTTCTTTCTCCTGTTAAATGCATTCATGGCGTTGGCCATGCCCGTTTCTAGAATCGCTTCCGCCGCGTCGGCGGCTTGCATGATTCCCAGTTTGAAAATCTCGTTTTTTTCGCCCCGGAACGAAGTTAACACGTAGTTGACCAGGTTCGATATTTTGCGCCCGGGGTTTTGAATGCCGATGCGCAGGCGGGGAAATTCCTGCGTGCCGCAATGCTGGATGACCGATTTCATTCCTTTGTGGGTGCCGGCGCTGCCCCTTTCCCTGATGCGGATATGACCCAGGGGCAGGTCGATGTCATCGTAGATGACCAGCATCTGCGCCGGATCGAAGGCGAATATTTTTTTCAACTTTTGCAGCGCGAGCCCCGATTCATTCATGTAGGTCATCGGTTTGGCCAGCACGACGGACTGGCCGCCGATCGTGGTCTTTTTATACTGCATGAGTTTTCCCAGCCCGGCCAATTGGAGGTCATGGCGCCGGCACAGCTCATCGATGCATAAAAATCCGGCGTTGTGCGGTGTTTTCTCGTACTTCTTATCCGGATTTCCCAAACCGATGAAGACAAAAATTTATCCCTCCTTTTTATCTTTTCCCTTGCCTTTATCCCTATCCTTGTCCCTGCCTTTATCCGTATCCTTGTCCTTGCCTTTATCTTTATCCGTGTCCTTGCCTTTATCCTTTTCGGCGGCAGATCCGGCGGCGGGAGCTGCGGCAGCCCCGGCGGCGGGAGCGGCTCCGGCGGCCCCGGCGGCGGGAGCCTCGCCTTCGACAGCCCCTTCGACGACTTCGGCGACTTCAGGCAC
>JAPKZM010000224.1 GCA_026393775.1 Candidatus Aminicenantota bacterium | reverse complement strand
TTTTTCGCCAGGCTGGCACCTGGCCACCATTTACCTGTCTCCGCGCAATTACCACCGCTACCACTATCCGGTCTCGGGCCACATCAACGGTTGTTTTTACGGCGGCAACCGTTTGTTCCCGGTCAATGCTTTCTCATGCGCCAACGTCCGGAAACTCTATATCAAAAACGAGCGCCTTATAACACAAATCGAATTGAAGGGGAGTACATTATACGTGGCGGCGGTGGGCGCCACCTTCGTGGGCAGCATCGTCATGGCCTATTTGCCCGACGGCCTGCCCGCCAAAAACGAATGGCGCGAACTTGACATCCCGGTGACGCAGATGGCCGAGATGGGGCGCTTCAATATGGGATCGACCATCATCATGGCGCTGCCGGCCGCCCTGGTCGAATCGGTAGTTGCCGAAAAAGGAGAACCGGTCCGCGTCGGCGATCCCTTATTTAAAATCAGAAGCTGAAGAGATTACCGGTATCCGGCCCTGTTCAGGTCTGCCGGGGTCCGCGCAAAATCCGGGCCGGCATACCGATCAAAGCCTTAAGCAAGTCAAAAACTCCCTCGACGGCGATGCCCAGCAAACGGAAAGGCAGAGCCAGGAGCCAAATCAGCGGATAGAACAAAATGGCCAGCAAGGCCAGCGGCCAGCAGATCACCAGCAATATCAGCCAGAGCAGGAATTTACTCATGAGAATCTCCTTGACGCCAATCCGTTCGCGGCCAAATGGGGGAAACTTCCGCTTAGGACTGCCTTAGGGATTTTTTTATCATACTGTGTTAAAATTTGCAAACACCAATGGCTAAACCAGTTTCAATCCAAAACCTGTTGTCCGAAAAACTGAGTGCCGGAGTCAACCTTTATCTTGGAATCAGCGCTGGCCGAGACGAACTTTTGGCGGAGTTCATTGCCCAGCAATTGGCCGCCATCCGCATAGGCCACAGCCAATCCCTACCGCCCGGCTTCACCTGGACCCGCAAACTGTACAATTCCCTACACATCGATCCGACACGCCACCGGCCTTCATCTGAAGCCCTCTTGCGCCGCCTCCGCGCTAAAAACGATTTTCCCGCCGTTAATCCAGCGGTCGATCTGACCAACCTGCTTTCGCTCAAATTTCAGATTTGCTACGGGTTGTACGACTTGGACCAGGTCGATGGACCCATCGTGATCACCCTTGGCGATGAGAACGACCGCTACCAGGGAATTCGCAAGGAAACTCTCAATTTCAAAGGCAAGATTATCCTTCGCGACGCGGATGGCGCATTCGGCAACCCTTCGGCGGATTCTTTGCGAACCAGCGTAAAAGGAAGCAGCCGGGATATTCTCCAGGTGCTTTTCTTTCATCCGGGTGACCCCATGAAAGGGAAGATAATGGCCGAAACCATGGTCCTGTTCAGGCAGTTTTTCACCATTACGGCAATACGGACTTTTTTACTGGAAACAAATAACAGTCAAGGGATTTTCCCTGAAGGAGAACCATGCAAAATCAGCGCATCACCGACGCAGTCCCCGAACCCGGGCTGAAAACCGTTATAACTCCGGCCACGGTCATCAGCGGCGAAATCCGCGGGCAGGGCGATTTGATTCTGGAAGGCCAATTAACCGGGAATATCGACATCGATGGATTGCTGTTCATCGGCAAAAAGGGGAATTTTAAGGGCGATGCGCAAGTAGTCAGCATGGTCATAGAAGGCCGGGTCGAAGGGCAGATCAGAGCGGCCGCCAAGATCGAAATCAGGAGCAGCGGCTATATCCTGGGGAAAATCGTCTGTCAGAAAATAGCCATCGCCGAAGGCGCCTTCTTCGACGGCAAGATTAAAACCAGCAAGGGCAAACCATTGACCCCAGAATATTTCGTGGAAAAAAGAAGAGACCTGCAACCAGATCAGGAAACAAAATAACGGCGTTTTTTATTTTTGCCAATGCAGCCCGGCTACAAAACCGCCCTGGGCCGGGAAAACATAGAATCCGGCCGATTTTTGACGCCTACCGAAGATCCAGCGGTTGATTTTCTTGAAGGGATTAAGATAGTAAAGGAAATAATTTCCCCAGCGCCGGTCGCCGGAAGCGATCCTTTTTTCCCCGCTGTCGGACAACGGATCCAAAACGTAAATGGCGGCCAGCGAGCCGCACAGATCGGTTAACAAATCCTTCCCCGAAGGAAGCCACATGCTGCCCTCAATCACGTATTCCCAAACGATATTCAATGTCTGGCTGAAAAGGAGCGCCCCGCCGTTGCTATAACCGCGATCTTTCAAATACAGGCCCAGGCAGGCAAAACTGAGCGGATGACCGACATAGTTGACCCAGAAGCTGTTATGATCGCTTTTCCCGCCCTGGATGGCGCTGTTGATGGGATCCTGGAAATTTCGCCAGACCCTTTCCAGCGACGCTTCATGAAATATGCGCCGGCGGGTATCGGGAAGAACCAGAACATACACGCAGGTGACCGCGGAAACGATCGCCACGTCCTGCCAAAGGTTTATTTTCTTTTCCTCATTTTCGGCACGGACCGGCAGGATAAGCGCCGCGGTCAGGAAAAGAAGTAAAAGTTTTTTCCCCATGCCAATCCTATTTTAGCATAGAAAACAGTCCCGTCGCCGCGCTTGACTTTTTCACGCCATGGGGCTAAACTATTATACTCATCCTGGCTAGTCAAATCAATTCCAAAAACAAGGAAAAGTCATGACCGAAAACAAAACCGCTGTGCCAAACAACGAAGGGAGCTTTGCCGATCTGCTGAATGCCTCCATGCCCGCGACGGTCCGGATTAAAGTCGGCGAAGTGACCGAAGGCAAAGTCATTTCCATCGGCAAGGAAAACATATTTTTGGATTTGGGTGCGCGCGCGGAAGGCATGCTCGACAGAGAAGAGTGCATGCACCAGGGCCAATTGACCCTGCGAGAAGGCGACGCCGTCCAGGTTCTGGTCAGCGCCTTCAGGGAAGGCATATTCCATTGCACCAGCCGTTTGCGCCAAGCCAGCGGGAGCGAAGGATGGCAAGCCAAGGATTCACCGGCCCGGCTGCTGCTGCGGGAAGCTTTCAGTAAGGGCCTGCCGGTGGAAGGCAAGGTGAAATCCATGCAAAAGGGCGGTTTTGAAATCCTTATCCTTGGCCAGAAATCGTTCTGCCCGATCTCCCAGATCGAAAAAAATTACTGCCAGAGTCCGGAAATTCATCTCGATAAAACCTATACGTTCCAAGTTATGCAATACGAGGAAGAGGGCCGCAACATCGTGGTCGGGCGCAAGGAACTGCTCCAGGGCGAGGAACAGGAAAGATCCCAACAACGCTGGCAGGAACTCGAGGTCGGCCAGGTGCTTGACGGGACCGTGACTTCAGTGCACGACTATGGCGCCTTCGTCGACATCGGCGGCGTCGAAGGGCTGCTGCATGTTTCGGAAATCGCCTACCAAACAACGCCGAACGCCCAGGCCGCGCTGAGCGTCGGACAAAAGCTGGGCGTGGCTGTCATCAAGCTGGACCGCGAAGCGAAGAAAATTTCCCTCAGCCTCAAGGCGCTGCAGGCTGATCCCTGGATCGCTGCGGCAGAAAAAGTCGCTGTCGGCAGAGAATTTCAGGGCGTGATCCTGCGCTTGAAGACGTTCGGCGCTTTCGTCGAATTGTTTCCCGGGGTGGTCGGGCTGCTGCATGTCTCACAATTGGGCGCGAATCGCCGCATCAGCCATCCCAAAGAAATCCTCGCCGTCGGCCAGACTGTCAATGTTCGCGTCCTATCCGTCAACCTGGAGCAGAAAACCATCTCTTTGACCATGGAAGAAGCTACGGTAGACTACCGTGACGAACTTGCGCAGCTCAAGAAAAAGCAGGAAGAAGGTTTGAACTCCAAAGATGGGACAATGGCCGCCCTGTTGGATTCGGCGATCGCCGGCAAAGGCGATTCGGCTGACTAAAAGATATTCCCCTTTTTCAGCCCCGATCGGGCGTAAATCAGACGCATGACCTCGGTGGCCGTCTCTTCGATCGACTTGTAGGTGACATCTAGAATCGGCCATTGCCCATGCTCAAACAAGCGCACGGCATAGAGCACTTCGCGGCGGATCTGCTCGATGTCGATATAGCTGGAATACATGTCAGTGTTCAACTTCATCTGCCGCTGGCAGCGGATCACCTCCAGCCGCCTAGGATTGATGGTCAGGGCTATGATCTTTTTTGGGTCGATCTCATGCAATGCTTCCGGCAGTTCCTCATCCAGCATGACCGGGATATTGGCCACCTTCCAGCCGCGGTAGGATAGATAAATGCTGGCCGGCGTCTTGGACGTGCGCGAAACGCCCAGCAGGACAATTTCGGCGCCGGCAATGCTGGACAGTCCGATGCCGTCATCGTGCTTGATGGTGAAATCAACCGCCTCGATGCGCTTGAAATAGTCGCTATCCAGTTGGCGGAAAAGTCCGGGTTTGGCCATGGGTGAAATTTCCAGGAGATCGGACAAGCGGGTCAACACCGGCCCCAGGATATCCACGGTGGGTACTCCGTTCAAGCGGCCCAGTTCGGTGATTTTTTGACGCAGCTTGGGCGATGCCATGGTGTAGATGATCACGCCGTTGACCGATGAAGCACGCTGGAAAATCTCATACACTTTTTTCAAGGTACGAACGTTGGAAAAGGTCTCCAACGTGATCTGGGTGGTCGTGAATTGGGTCAACGCAGCCTGGACAACGGTCTCGCAGGTCTTGCCCGTGGCATCGGACACCGCAAAAATATAACGTTTGAACTCCTTGTCCGGCTGAACCATAAAAAAACACTACCCTCCCACCGCGAAAAAGTCAACTTGCGCAGGTCGACCCGTTTTTATCCGCGCTGCGCGCATTTGAACAAAAATCAACATATCTGCTATAATAGTACAACATGTTTAAATTCATCATTCGCAAAATATTCGGTACCCAGACGGAACGTGATCTGAAACGCCTGCAGCCCAATGTCCTCCGCATCAACGAACTCGAGCCCGCCATGCGGCAGATGAGCGATGAACAGTTGCGCGCCAAAACCGACGAATTCAAGAAACGGGTGCATGACGGTGAGTCGCTCGAGGACCTTTTGGTGGAAACTTTCGCCGTGGTGCGCGAAGCGGCGCGGCGCACCCTCAACATGAGGCATTTTGACGTGCAGTTGCTGGGCGGCATGGTGCTGCACCAGGGAAAGATCGCCGAAATGAAAACCGGCGAGGGGAAAACCCTGGTCGCCACCTTGTCCGCCTATTTGAACTCGCTGAGCGGAAAGGGCGTGCACATCGTCACCGTCAACGACTATTTGGCCGGCCGTGACTCGAAATGGATGGGCAAAATATACCAATTCCTGGGCCTTTCCGTGGGCGTCATCCAGCACGAAATGGACGACCAGCAGCGCCAGCAGGCCTACGCCTGTGACATCACCTACGGGACCACCAATGAATTCGGCTTCGACTACCTGCGCGACAACATGAAATTCGACGTGCAAAGCCTAAGCCAGCGCGAATTCAATTTCGCCATCGTCGATGAGGTCGACTCCATTCTTATCGATGAAGCGCGGACACCGCTGATCATTTCGGGCCCTACCGAGCAATCCACCTCCTTCTTTTACCGGGTCAATGAATTCGTTGTCCGCATCAAGCGCAGCAAGGAACTCTTCGAATTGGACGAGAAATCCAAGACCGTGGTCCTGACCGAAATCGGCATCAGCGAAGCCGAGAAGTTCTTCCACATCGACAACCTCTACGATCTGCCGAACATGGAGTTGCTCCACCAGATATATCAATCGCTCAAGGCGCACTTGATATTCAACCGTGACGTCGATTACCTGGTCAAGGACGATCAAGTCCTGATCGTCGATGAATTTACCGGCCGCATCATGCCCGGCCGCCGCTATTCCGACGGCCTGCACCAGGCATTGGAGGCCAAGGAAAACGTCAAGGTCGAGCAGGAGTACCAGACTCTGGCCACCATCACCTTTCAAAATTATTTCCGCATGTATAAGAAGCTCGCCGGCATGACCGGCACGGCCATAACCGAGGCGCCGGAATTCGACCATATCTATCACCTGGACGTCGTGGAGATCCCCACCAATCAGCCCCTGATCCGCACCGAGTACCGCGACGTGATCTACGGCAGCAAGGAGGAAAAATGGGACGCCGTGGTCAAGGAAATCAAAGCCTTGAACGAGAAGGGCCAACCGGTCCTGGTCGGGACGATCTCCATCGAGAATTCGGAGCTGCTCAGCCGCAAGCTGCAAAGGGAAAGGATCCGCCACGTGGTGCTGAACGCCAAATATCATGAGATGGAGGCCGAGATCGTGGCCCAGGCCGGCCGCCTCAATTCGGTTACTATCGCCACCAACATGGCCGGGCGCGGCACCGACATCCTGCTGGGGGGGAACGTCGAGGCCCTGCTCAGGGAGGAGTTGAAGAAGAAAGGCTTCAGCCTGGAAACGGCGCCGCCGGTGGTGGCGGAAAAAGCCCATAATGAAATCAACGAGCAGGTGAGCCGCGAGCATGAAGCGGTGATCGCGCGCGGCGGCTTGCACATCCTGGGTACCGAGCGCCATGAAGCCCGCCGCATCGACAACCAGTTGCGCGGCCGCTCAGGCCGCCAGGGCGACCCCGGTTCATCCCGTTTCTACATCTCCCTGGAAGACGATCTGATGAAAATCCTCGGTTCGGACCGGGTGCGCGGGATGCTGGTCAGGGCCGGCATGAGCAACGGCGTCCCACTGGAAAACCGGTTGGTATCGCGGGCCATTGAAAACGCCCAGAAGCAGATCGAAGGCCAGAATTTTTCCATCCGCAAACACTTGCTTGAATACGACGACGTGATGAACAAGCAGCGCCAGCATATTTATGCGCTGCGCCGTGATATTCTTTTCGGCAAGGATTTCAAGGATTACATTCTCGAACTCAGCGACGACCTGTACAATGAAATTTTCACTTTTCACATCGACGAAAACAAGGATGCCAGCGAATGGGATTGGGAAGCCTTCCTGAAAGAAATCCAGATGCAGTTCGGCCTGGATGCCAAGCATATCATCCGGGAGGATTATCACGATTTGCCCCCCTTGCTTTTAAAAGAAACTATCCTGAACGGCATCAAATCCTTTTATGCGGAAAAGGAAGCGGCTGTAGGTTCCGAACAGATGCGCGAGCTCGAACGGATGATCATGCTGCAAGTGACCGATTCTCAATGGAAGGACCATTTGCTCAGCATAGACCACTTGAAAGAGGGCATCGGCCTGCGCGGTTACGCCCAAAAGGATCCGCTCATCGAGTACAAGAAGGAAAGTTACGACATGTATGAAGCCCTGCTCAACCGCATCGATGAGGAGATCCTGCGTTTCCTCTTCCTCTTCCGTCCCGTGAGCGACGAAGAAATAGAGGATTGGCGCAAGAAAAAGAAAACCAAGGCGGCCGCGCCCATGTTCAAGATGCCGGGCAAGAAGAATAAAAAAAGAAGATGAAAGTGAAAGACAAGATAATTGCCGCCGAAGGATTGACTTTCGACGACGTACTTCTGGTGCCCGACTATTCCGAGGTTCTGCCTAACCAGGCCGATACCGCCACGAAATTTTCGCGGCATATCCTATTACGCATCCCCCTGGTATCAGCGGCCATGGACACCGTTTCCGAATTTCGGATGGCGATCGCAATGGCCCAGCTCGGTGGCATGGCCGTCATCCACAAGAACTTGAGCATTGACGAGCAAGCCGGAGAGGTCCTCAAGGTAAAACGTTCCGAATCGGGCATGATCGCCAATCCCATCACCCTTCGTCCGGACAACACGATCCAGCAGGCCTTGCAATTGGTAAAGGAAAAAGGGATTTCCGGACTGCCGATCATCGACGAGCAGGGGAAATTGGTCGGGATTTTGACCAACCGCGATTTGCGCTTTGCCACCAACACCAACGAAAAAATATCCACCATCATGAAAGCAAAGAATTTGATTACCGCCCCGGTCAATTTCACCATGGCCGAGGCCAAGCACCTGCTGCATGTCAACCGCATAGAGAAACTTCCGGTGGTCGACCGGGATAATTTTTTGAAAGGCCTGATTACCTTCAAGGATATTTTAAAAACGGAAAAATTTCCTTCGGCTTCCAAAGACAAGATGGGCCGCCTGCTGGTTGGGGCTGCGGTCAGCACCGGCAGCGACACCATCGAGAGAGTAAAAGCCCTGGTCGAAGCCAAGGCCGACGTGATTGTCATCGACACATCGCACGCCCATTCGCGCAAAGTGTTTCAAACCATTGAAAAAGTCAGGTCGACGGCCGATGGCTTGGACCTAGTTGTGGGCAATATCGCTACGGCTGCCGCCGCCAGGGACCTGCTCAAATTGGGCGTAGACGGTATAAAAGTCGGAATCGGTCCGGGGTCCATCTGCACCACCCGGGTGGTCACCGGAGCCGGGGTGCCGCAAATCTCGGCGATCATGGCCGTGGCCGAGGAGACCGCCGGCCGCGTGCCGGTGATCGCCGACGGCGGAATAAAATTTTCCGGGGACGTGACCAAGGCCCTGGCCGCCGGAGCGGATGTGGTGATGATCGGCTCCATCTTGGCCGGAACCGACGAAAGCCCTGGAGAAATGATCATTTATCAGGGCCGCTCCTACAAAAAATACCGCGGCATGGGCTCCATTGCCGCCATGAAAGCGGGCAGCCGTGATCGCTATTTTCAGGAAGATGAATATTCGGAGTCCAAGCTGGTCCCCGAGGGGATCGAGGGGCGGGTTCCTTACCGAGGCACGGTCATGAATCTGATTCCCCTCCTGATCGGCGGCGTAAAGGCCGGCATGGGTCTTACCGGTTGCCGCTCCATCGAGGAATTAAAGAAAAAATCCCGCTTCATCCGCATCACCCATGCAAGTCTTAAGGAAAGCCATGTTCACGACGTGATCATTACCGAGGAATCGCCTAATTATCGTTTGGATTAGGAGAAAAAATGAAAACTAAACTCCTGGGTACATTGTTCCTGCTGATGAGCATGGGCATCAATGCCAATCAAGTAAAAATAGCACAATTCGGCGCCGGGATCAGGGGAGGTGTTTTCGGCGTCCCCAACGCCTTGCTGGACATGGTGTTCTTTGAACATCCGCAACTAAAAGGAAATTCCTTTGCCTTTGAAATCCATTCCTATGGTACTCATGGTCCAAAGTCGGTCTTTAGCGGAATTTATTGCCTGGAATACAGCCGCATGGAAGGCAATGGGTATTTCCGCAACGAACAATTCAACAACCGGCTGTTCGGTTCCGGCGAGATCACCCAGATCAGTTTTACGGCGACTATTTTGATGCACATTTTTCCCAGTTCTCCGATCCATCCTTATATCGGGGGCGGAATCGGCATCGGCCGGTTCAGTATCTTTGCTGAAGGATCGTACATGGACGAACTGGGCACCACCATCCATGAAACGTTGGATAAAAAATTATTCCTGCCGGTAGGACATATTCCCGTCGGCATCATGGGCAACATCGATGATAAATTCATTCTGCGTGCGGAGACCGGATTTAAAAACGGTTTTTATTTCGGCGGCAGTCTGGTGTTCAACTTCTAAAGCACTGAGTCAATGATAACCGAAAAAGAAATCCCCATTCGCAAAAAATTTCTTGCCGCCGGGGAGCTGGATGACGGAAATGACCAAAAGCAATATCCCTGAAAAACTTACTTTCCGGCGCAAGGAAGTCATGCAGCTGGCTAAACTTGACGGCCGGGTGTTGGATTATTGGGAAAAGGAATTCGCATTCTTCACTCCGGTTACCAACCAGAGCGGCGAAAAATTTTACAGCCGCCGGGATGTTGAAATCATCATGAAGATTAAAGAGTGGCTGGGCCGCGATAAATGCGACAAGAACAAAATTAAAGAAATGCTGTTGCAGAACTTCGGTGAAATCGACAATGTCCAAAACACCTCTGCGCCGGAACCGCTTGACCGAGAAAAAGTAAAAAGAATCCGCCGCGGCCTGGACGAAATATTGACTTTACTGGCCAAAGATGATAAAAATTGATTGAGCCGGGGCGTAGCGCAGTCTGGTTAGCGTACACGCTTGGGGTGCGTGTGGTCGGTGGTTCGAATCCACTCGCCCCGACTTAATTTAAATTTCTACGGACAGCATGAAAACCATTTTATTAACCAATGACGATGGATTCTATTCCAAGGGTTTAAGTTCTTTAAAAACGATTCTTGAAAAAAAATACCGCGTCTGGGCCGTGGCGCCGGACAGTGAAAAAAGCGCCATCAGCATGGCCTTGACCCTGAATCAGCCGCTGCGCGTCAACCAGGTAGAGGCGAACGTCTATGCCGTGAACGGCACGACCGCCGACTGCGTTAACATCGCCCTGCAGAAAATCCTTCCCCAAAAGCCCGATTTCATCGTTTCCGGA
This sequence comes from Candidatus Aminicenantota bacterium, assembly GCA_026393775.1. Lineage (GTDB taxonomy): Bacteria > Acidobacteriota > Aminicenantia > UBA2199 > UBA2199 > UBA2199. Next base: position 18,589 of record JAPKZM010000224.1, on the reverse strand, counting down.
ATGAACCTGGGCGAAAATCTTTCCGAAGATGTCTTCTTTTCCGGGACGGTAGGCGGCGCTTTTTCCGGATTCCTTTACGGAATTCCGTCATTGGCGGTTTCTCTGATCGCGGGGCTGGGCCAGTATCAGCAGCAAACCTTTGAATTCGACCAGGGAGCGGAAATCACGGCCAAAATCCTGGAAAAACTATTCACCTACGACCATGATAATGTTATTTACAATTTGAATATCCCTTTTCCCAACCGGGGTGAAATCGCCGTTTCCTCTTTAGGCAGCAAACGCTATACCCCGGACATCGTGGAAAGAACCGACCCGCGCGGCCGCAAATATTACTGGATCGGGACCGGAACTCCGAATTACAGCTACCAGGAAGGAAGTGATATCTGGGCCGTGCAGAACCAATATATTTCCTTGAGCATCATCAAGTATGATCTGAATTCCCAGGCGGAATTAAGGCGACTGACGTCCGCGTTCAAGCAATTCAAACTGTAACCCCGGGCAGCAGCTCTTGCTATCCCGTTAAAATCTCTCTGGCTTCCTGCAAAAGCGATTTCGGGACCATGATCTTCACCTTGCCCAGACCGTTCATGGTGATCCCGAAGATATGGCCCGCCGATTCGAATTTCAACAGGACCGGGATATTGAAATTTTCCAGCTTGGACTTGACGATTTCAGCCTCCATAGTGCCTTCGACCGTCAAAAGTTCTTCAAGATCCATTTCCATCATCATGCATTCGCCAGGCGCTGCAAATGGGTTGGGAGTCGGGTGTCCTTATTTGAGCTTTTCGCGGAAATAGATGAAAAAGACCTGCATGCCCAATTCCCGGCTGTCATTATTCCCGGCAAATGTCTTGGCTGGCACAAAAACCTTGTCTGTCTCAAAGCGCAGGAAAAATTCGTCGCCGGCGCCCATCTGTTCAGGGCTGATAGTGTATTCCTTGGAGAAATGGGGCTCTGCGGGGACGAATTCCTCGAGGAGAGAATCGTTGATTTTCAAGGTGATCTTTTGATCCGATAGAATCGATTTATTCACCCCGCCCTTGATGATTAAGGTGCATTCCTTTTTCGGGTTCTCGATGATGCAAACCGATTTTGCCATGGTCCAGCGCCAGCTGCGGTGGAACAAGTCCTTGGCGTTGACATCGGTTTCAAGCCCGTTCCAACCCTCATCATAGACGATTTCCGGAGCATTGAACGAGGCTGGCTGGATGTTGAGTTTTTTCTCGAACAGGGCAAGCGGTTTTTCCTTGTCAGTCGCTTTCAGGTCATACAAACCAACGGTCAGCTTCACTTCTTCCGAGCCTTCAAAGTCGACATCGAACTCGTTCAAGAACTGCGTGATAAACAAAACACGTGAATATTTCAAATCCTCATTCGGCCCCCAGGCGCTGGTTTTCTTCTCCAGCACATGGTCGTCCTGGAGCAGCATTTCCTTGCTGTTTACCCGCCAGAAATGGACGAATACATCGTAATCACGGGTAAGCTTTTTAAAGTCATTCGCGGTTTTGAATTCATAATCCATTTTCAGGTACAGGGAATCGGTAACCGAATCGGGAGTGAGCGTAAGCCGCAAATCAATGCCCTGGCGATCGGCTTTTTTACCGCAAAAAGAAAACAATAACGCTATCGGTAAAATCGTGACCAGAATTATTCGTTTCATGAAACCTCCTAAGATCTTGCCTTAAATTTAACATATTTATGGGGAAAAAGCAAGTTGTCGTACCGGTACGCGAAGCAAAGGGCAGCCCTTCTAGCTGCCCGTTCGCGGGAGGGAAAACAAAAACAAAGAACGAAATTATTTTTTGTTTTTGCCGATGTCTTCAAATTCGGCGTCGATGACTTCGCCCTCACTGGGGGCGGAATCAGCTCCCTGTGCATTCCCGGCGTCCGCCCCGCCCTGAGACCCTTTTTGAGCCCCGACAGTTTTGTACATCTCGGTGGACAGTTTGCTGGTCAGCTTGTTGATGCTTTCGATTTCATCCAGTATCTGCTGGTTTTCTCCCTTTTCAACCACTTCCTTGGCATGCTTCACCGCCGACTCAACCTCGCTGGCCATGGATTCGGGAATCTTATCCTTGTTTTCTTTGACTAGTTTTTCCAAGGAATAGGACAACTGGTCCAGCTTGTTGCGGTTTTCAATGGCGTCTTTTTTCTGCTGGTCTTCGGCGCGGAACTTTTCGGCATCCTTGACCATCTTATCTATTTCTTTTTCATTCAGTCCGCTGGAAGAAGTGATGGTAATGGCCTGCTGCTTGTTGGTAGCCAGGTCCTTGGCCGAAACGTTCAGAATGCCGTTGGCGTCGATGTCAAAAGTCACCTCCACCTGTGGAACCCCCCGGGGCGCCGGCGGTAAACCGGTTAAATGAAACTTGCCCAAGGTACGGTTGTCACGGGCCATTTCCCGTTCACCCTGCAAGACGTGGATTTCCACAGTGGATTGATTGTCTTCGGCGGTGGTGAAAATATCGGTTTTCTTGGTCGGGATGGTCGTATTGCGTTCGATTAATTTGTGCGAGATGCCGCCGAGGGTTTCAATACCCAATGAAAGCGGCGTCACGTCAAGCAGCAGTATGTCCTTGGCTTCGCCGCCCAGGTCGCCGCCCTGAACCGCCGCGCCGGCCGCGACGACTTCATCGGGGTTGACGCTCTTGTTCCCTTCACGGCCAAAAAATTTCTTGACCAGTTCCTGGATATAGGGCATGCGCGTCATGCCGCCGACCAGGATGACCTCCTTGATATCGGTGATAGCGATCCCGGCATCCTTGATGGCCTGCTTGCATGGGGCGATCGAACGTTCGATAATGTCGCCCACCAGCTGCTCGAGCTTGGAGCGGCTCAACTTCATCACCAGGTGCTTGGGCCCCGAGGCGTCAGCCGTGACGAACGGAAGATTAATCTCGGTTTCCTGGGTAGTGGAGAGTTCAATCTTGGCTTTTTCGGCGGCTTCTTTCAACCGCTGCAGGGCCATTTTATCCTTGGTCAGGTCGATGCCCTGGTCTTTCTTGAATTCTTCGCCGATCCAATCGATCAGGCGTTGATCGATGTTGTCGCCGCCCAAGTGGGTATCCCCGTTGGTCGATTTGACTTCAACGATGTTTTCACCGATTTCCAAAATGGAGATATCAAAAGTCCCGCCGCCGAAATCGTAGACCGCGATCAACTCATCTTTCTTTTTATCCATGCCATACGCCAGCGCGGCCGCCGTAGGCTCGTTGATGATGCGCTTGACGTCCAGGCCGGCAATTTTACCGGCATCCTTGGTAGCCTGGCGCTGGGCGTCATTGAAATAAGCCGGAACCGTGATCACCGCTTCCGTTACTTTTTCGCCCAGATAATCTTCAGCCGCCTCTTTGAGTTTCTGCAAAATCAGCGCCGAAATTTCCGGCGGCGAATACTGCTTGCCTTCAATGCTAACCCGGGCATCATCGTTCGGACCGCCGACTACTTTGTAGGGGACCATCTTGATCTCGTCCCTGACCTCGGAAATGCGCCGGCCCATGAACCGTTTGATCGAATAGACCGTATTTTCAGGATTGGTGATCGACTGGCGCTTGGCTACCTGGCCTACCAATCTTCCCCCATCCTTGGCGAATCCGACCACCGATGGAGTGGTTCGTCCGCCTTCGGAATTGGTGATGATCTTGACATCGCCCTTTTCCATTATCGCCACTGCCGAATTGGTTGTTCCCAAATCAATTCCTATTATTCTTCCCATTGGTAACTCCTTAAAGTTATTTGATTATAATATAAGTTAAAATTATCCATTTGTCAACAGATTAATAATTGAATTGTTATAATTAGTTGAGTATCCAATTGTCAAATAATAAAGATATAAATATGGATTTACTTAATTTTTATTAAAATATATTCATAAGTAGAACAAGGCACTAATTTTGATAGGCGAAATTATTTGGATTCTACTGTAAAAATATAAGTATTGGCGGCGATCTGCTTCAGCGAATGGTTGAGACTGCCCCTGGGTAGCAGCCAGCAAACCGCGTACTTGCCCTGGAAATATTTCATGGTCCGGCGGACGGCCTTTTCCAGGGAAAATCTCTGCCTAACCACAACATTGACCACAATCATCAGCCAGTTGACTGAATAATGACTTATATTGGAGCCGCCTTTGAGCAGTTGCACCACTGAAGGTCCGGCTGTTTTTTTCTTGGCGTGGCCAAAATCGGGTGCGTCGGCCTTGCCGACCGTTTTCAGCCCGGTATACTTTGGGAATTCTTTCCCCGCCCAGCGAGCCACGACAGCCGGACTGGAAATTTTGGCGTAATCGCAGTCATAAATATCCATGACAAGCTCGAACTCATCCGTCCCCTTTTTGCGGAAAAAAGGGAAATCCCTGGCAAATGCCTCCGCGCTTTCGACCAGCTGCGGCTGGAATACCTTCGAGATCTTGGCTGTGGTTGGGTTGTATTCGAAAATCTTTGTATTCTTCCTGATTTTTTTAATATCGGCAAAAGAACCGCGCGGCAGGTGCCAGCAAATAGCCTGTCCCGACTTGAAAAATTCGATTGACGACCTGATGGCGTCCTCCACTGGCAAGGCGGCGCAGGTAAAGCAGTTGAGCGCCGCCATCCGCCCGTAGCGCCGGTAATTGATGGCACTGGTCTCCACATACTGCACCAGTGTTTCGCCATCGACCAGTTTGTCGCTGGCAGCGATCGGTTCTCCAAAGGCCTTCATCTTGATCGCCGCGCAGGTCTGGTCAGCCCATTTTTCCACTTGCTTGGCGCCCGGGCGGCTATTGGCCGGAAGCTCAATGTCTATGACGATTTCTTCGCCGTACTTGTCGGTCTCCAGCCGCTTCTGGAATTCGGGATAAGGGATGGCGGAGATATGCGGCGAATACCAGGAGGTCTTGAAACCGGCTTTCTTGTACGCCTTCAGGGCGTTGCGTTCGGCGTTCCTGAACACGCCTTTCCCCTTGGACCCGGCGGTCAGGCTGAAGGGCCCGCCCATGTACATGACGCTGGAGAATTGCACCACGCGGACATCGTCGAATGAGCGTTCGATCTGGCGCCAGCTGCCGGGGGCCTCGAAGGGCTGCAGGATCAACGCCCCGGTCTGGTGGATGGTGATGCCGCCGTCGGTAAGGGCGTCGTAGACGCTTTGGTAGAAATCGGTGTTGAAAAGGCTACGGGCCGGTCCGATCGGGTCGGTGGAATCGATGACGATCACGTCGCACTTTCCCTTCATCTGGCGGATCACCTCGGCACCGTCGCCGATGATGAGCTTGAAGCGCGGGTCTTCGTAGACGCCCTCGCTCACCGAAGGCATGTACTGCCGGCAGAGGTCGCAGACCATGCGGTCGATCTCCACCATGGTCACGCGCTTGATCGACTTGTGCCGCAGCACTTCGCGGGCCACGCCGCAGTCTCCACCGCCGATGATCAACACGTGTTGCGCCGGCTTGCGCAGGGCAAAGAGCGGCCAATGGGCGATCCATTCGTGGTAGATGCCCTCGTCCTCCTCGGTCAGTTGCACGATGCCGTCCAGGACCAGGACCCGGCCGAAACGGTCGGTCTCCAGGATCATCAATTTCTGGAAGCCGGTGTCGGTTTCCGGAACGATCACCCTGGATACCTGGAAACCGTAAGTGGCATCGGTATACAAATCCTCAAAGAACCAAAGGTTTTTCCCCTTTTTAGTCAAGCCCATCGCGCGTTCTCCTTGCTGGCTAAAAACAAGCCAGGCTGTATTGTACGGGAAATCGCCCTGCTTTTCAACAGGCCACTGGCAACCAGGCCGTACGCAGCATGAGGATCGGTTATTCAGCAAAAATCGGTTGCGGACCCGCCCTGATTATGCTATTTTTAAATGGATGGCAGAGATAAAATTTGGCACGGACGGCTGGCAGGCTAAAATGGGGAGGGACTTCACCTTCGCCAAGGTCCGGCTCACCGCCCAAGCTTTCGCCAATTTGCTGAAACGGACCCCTGGCAACAAAGAAATCGCGGTCATGATCAATTACGACAGCCGTTACCTGTCAGAGACATTCGCCCAGAAGGCAGCCCAGATCCTCACCCTCAACAAGATCCATGTCTTTTTCCCGCTCCGCGACGCCCCGACGCCGGCCATGGCCCTGGCGATCATTCAAAAACAGATGCGCGGCGGGATCTGCTTCACCGCCAGCCTTAACGAACCCATCTACAATGGCATTAAGATATTTACCGCAAACGGCACACCCGCCCTGCCTTCCAAAACCCTGCTGCTTGAAAACGAAATAAAAAAAATAGCCGCCAGCTTCCGTTTCAAACACCAGTATTCCGACCCCAGCCTGATCCATTACCTCGACATTCGTTCACCGTACCTGAATCATATTGCCGCCACGGTCCACCTGGACATCATCAAGCACGCCCGTATCAAAATCATCGTGGATAATTTATTCGGTACATCCCGCGATTATTTGGACCGCTTGCTCAGTGATCATGGCATTGAAATCACCGCTATCCACAATTATTCCGACTCATATTTCGGAGGTGTAATTCCTTCCTGCAGCAAAAGCAACCTGAGGGAGTTGGCCAGACTGGTTGTAAGCAAGGGAGCCGATATCGGCCTGGCCACCGATATCGACAGCGACCGTTTCGGAATCATCGATTCCCGGGGCCGCTTCATCGATGCCAACCTGATCATGCCGCCTTTGATCGAATACTTGATTACCGTGCGGAAAATTAGCGGGGATATAGTCAAATCGGTTTCTTCCACCGATCAGATCACTCGCGTCGCCGAACGCCATCAGCGGAAAGTGCACGAGACCCCGGTCGGCTTCAAATTCCTGGCTGACATGCTTTCCTCCCGCAACGTGTTTATCGGCGTGGAAAGCACCAATGGGGCGGCTTTAAACGGCGCCTGCCCGTGCCGGGACGGCATACTGTTCAACCTGCTGATCTGCGAGATGCTGGCCCACTCACAGTTATCCTTGCCGCAGCTGCTGAGCCAATTCGCCCGACGCTTTCCGCCGTTATTCAATCGCGAGACTCAAGTAGCCAAAAGCAGTCCGCGTCGTGAAAAATTTCATTCGCTTTTGCAAGAAAAAAATTTCTCCTTCCCTGGCCTGGAGTTACTGAAGATCAAATACATCGACGGCATCAAGTTCATCTTCGCCAATTCCTGGCTTCTACTCCGCGAATCCGGAACCAGCCACGTGATCCGCATCTGCGCCGAAGCCCCCAGTCTCCGCCAAGCGCAGCAACTGCTGCAAACAGGAAGAAAATTACTTGAATAAAAAAGAAAATTTGCTCTTCCAATCCCGGGGCCTGGCCCTGCTATTGGCTTTTTTTCTCCTGATTTTGATCATGGCCTTTATTTTCGGGGATCGCGGCCTTCTGGAAATAATGAAGACCCAGAAGCAAATCAAGATCCTGCAGCAAACCATCAAAGAACTTGAATCCGAAAAACTCAGGTTGAGCAAGGAAATCGACATGCTGCGGGAGAATCCCCTGGCGCTTGAAGAAAAGGCGCGTGAAAAATTGTGGCTGATGAAAAAAAATGAAAAAGTAGTCGTCTTGGTCAAAGACAAGAAAGAGGCAAAACATGAATAACCTGAAAACCGTTTTACTGCTTGGAGCTCTCAGCGGGATATTTTTGTTTATCGGCGGCATGGCCGGTGGGCAACAGGGCATGCTGCTTGCCCTGGCGTTTGCCGCTCTGACGAACTTCGTCGCCTATTGGTTTTCCGACAAAATCGTTCTCAAGTCCTACCGGGCCAGCGAATTGCCCGAGAGCGAAGCGCCGAAGATCCATGCCATGGTCCGTGAACTTTCCCAGCAGGCGCAGATCCCCATGCCCAGCATCTATGTCTTTGAGCAGGATTCCCCCAATGCCTTCGCCACCGGCCGCAATCCAGCCAAAGCGGCCATCGCTCTTTCCCGGGGCATCATCCAGCTGATGGAGGAAGCGGAATTGAAAGGGGTGATCGCCCACGAATTGACCCACGTCATCAATCGCGACACGCTGCTGGCCACCATTGCCGCCACCCTGGCCAGCGCGATCATGTTCCTGGGTTACCAGATGCGCTGGTTCGGCCTGTTGTCCGGCGGACGCGATGATGACAGGAGAGGCGGCGTCCTGGGCATGATCGTGATGGCCGTACTGGCTCCCTTGGCCGCCACGATCATCCAACTGGCCATTTCCCGTTCCCGGGAATACAAGGCCGACGCCGGATCCGCCCAATTGACCCACAACCCCGAAGGCCTGGCAACGGCATTGGAAAAACTGACCGTCTATGCCAAGAGGATTCCCCTGCAGGCCACCCAGCAGACGGCGCACCTGTTCATCGTTTCACCCCTGAGCGGCAAAAGCTTGCTGGCTCTTTTTTCAACCCATCCGCCGCTCGAAGAACGGGTAGCCCGCTTGCGTCAGATGCGTTTGAGTTGAAGGTAAGTGCGGGTGAAACTGAAGTAAGCGATCAGCCTACCTGGGTGGTCAGGAAGATAGCCGCACCCATCTGGGAAATCTGGTCCTGCAATTCCTCGATCTTGTCGATGTGGGCATCCTCGTCGTTCAGGATCTTTTCCAGGATTTCCCGGGTGGCAAAATCGACCAGTTCCCCTGCCAGCTTGATGGCCTGGTTGTAGGCCACGATGGCGCCGGCTTCAGACGTGTGGTCATTGGCCAGCTGTTTGGACGCATCGGCGCCGATGGTAATCTTTTTCAGGCTGGAAACGACGGGGAGACCCTCCAGGAAGAGGATGCGCCCGATCAGTGTCTCGGCGTGCTTCATTTCGTCGACCGCCCTTTTTTCAAAATGCTTATGCAATTTTTCATAACCCCAATTCGCGTTCATTTCCGAATGCACCATGTATTGATTGACGGCGGTCAACTCATCGGCCAGAAGCGCATTCAAAGTCGCGATCAGTTTCTTATTCCCTTTCATTTTAACCTCCGTGCTGGCATTGCCAGAAAGGAACCACGATGATTCCTGGATCCATTTTATAAGATTGCCGGGAAAATGTAAAGCAACGAACTGATTTTCTCTTTAGCAGGCGGATAGCTTCCTTGCCGCTCGGCAAGCTTTCATGAACCTTCTCAACGTTTCCCGCGCTTGAACAACGAGGGCATTAATTTTCCCAGCAGTTTTTCCCCTTTTTCTATCAGCAAGGCGGAAGGGCTTTTTTCCGGGCCGACGAGTTCGACGAGTTTTTTCCGGGCCAGGTCATGGTTCGGTTCGAGTTCGAGCGCTTGGCGAAAGTAACCTTCGGCGCGTTTCGGCATATGTTCCGAAAAAAACAGCATGCCCAGGGCGACGACATGCTCGGCATTCCAGGGCTCAATGGCGGCGGCCCTGGAGAGGTTCTGCTCAGCCTGCCGTTTCAGGGATGGCAATTCGCTTTGGCACAATCCCAGCAATAAATAGTAGTCCGCCTTGGCGGGGTTGTTCCGGATCGCGTCCTCCACCACCATGATGGCCTTCTGATAGTTTTTCTGGTGAAAGAGGGTCAATGCCTTGCGATATAGGGCTTTGGCAAATTCGACGGTATCATCCTTGGCATCGGGAGCGACGAATTCCTTGTAGCCGCGTTTTTCATATTCGCCCCGCTTGCCAAAGTCGCTCAAGACCTGGAAAGCACGCTGCAGCTGCTGGGCCAGCGCCCGTCCCTGGCTCGCGCTTTCGCTGTTTCCCAAGGCGGCAAGCCGCTCGGCTGACAGCTCATCGGCCAGCTGGCGATAAGCCGCCTCGATATCCTTCTGGGTCGCCGCCAAGGTCAATCCCAACAAGGTAAAATAATTGTATCCCGGTGCCTGCAGGCGCGTTCGCAATTCATTGATGCGGGCCACCAACCTGGAATTCTGGTTATCATTGCTCACGATGCATCTCCCTGGTCATCTTAACTGAAATCATTTTAAAGCCTGCGGATATTTTTTTCAAGTGGCAGTGTTACCGGGCGCCGGTTCTTACCAGCGAATTTCAGTTCCGCTTGAAACCTGAGAGCGCCAACAAGCGTTGATACAGCTCTTCTTGGCGATTGACCATCAACGTTGCGTCCCATTCCCCGAAATCTTCTTTGCCATAACCGCCCAAGCGGTTCCGCAGCACCGGATCGGCAGCCAGTTTCAATATGGCGGAGGCAAAACGTTCATGGTCGCCGACCGGAATCAGGTAGCCGTTCAAGCCGTCGCGGATGATCTCGCGGTTCCCGGGTATGTCGTTGGCGATCACGGCTTTTTTTTTCAAGCGGAGCTGGACCAAACTTTGCGGAAGTCCTTCCCAGAGTGCGGTCGATATCCCGAGATCGAAGCAATCGATCACGTTTTCCATGTCCGGCAGGAATCCGGGCAGGCGAAAATTCCGGGAGAGCCCCCGCCGCTGCAGTTCACGTTCCAGTTCTGGCCGCTGCTCGCCATCGCCAGCGATAAAAAAAAGTACTGCCGGGCTTTGGCGGATGACGAGCGCCGCGATATCCAGCAGATGCTGCAGCCCCTTTTGCGGCTTGAAAGGGGCGATAGTGCCGCAGACGAAAGAGCCTTCGTCCAATTGAAATTTGCGTTTCAAAACCGTCGTGTCAGAAAAACGGCCACGGAATTTTTGCAGCGGGAATCCGCTGCGGATCAGCGAATAGTTCTCGGCGAGCAGCTTGTGGGAACGGGCGGATTCGATATCGCTGGCGGCGACAAAAACGAAATGCGTGGTCAGCGGTCGGCAGATTTTTTCAAACAAAAGATAGAAATTTCGTTTAAAAAAGGGCTGAAACGGAGAAAAGGAAAAACCGTGCACTGAATGGATGACGATTGGAACGCGCGCCGCGAAAGCCGCCAAACGGCCCAGGATGCCGGCTTTGGACGAATGGGTATGGACAATCTTAGGCTTGATCTTTTTAAAGAGGCGGATCAGGGAGAACAAGGCTAATGCATCCTTGCCCGGTCTGATCTCCCTGGCTAAGGCCGGGATGAAGATCATCCGTTCCACGCCAGCCAGTCTCGCCTTCATTATGCCGCCAGGGCCGCTGAACAGATAGGTGTCGAAACGGAGCGGATCGAGATGCTCCGCCGTGTATACCGTGTTGATCTGAGCGCCGCCAAGCTCCAGCTTGGTGATCAAATGGACGACGACGGAGCGGGAATGTGCCATCAGCCGTTGATCAGGGAGGCGGTGTCCCGGGCGGTTTGGATGTCATCGGCCATAGAAGAATATTTCCAGCCGCCGTAACGGCCGATGGAATAAATTTGCCGCTGCCGCAAAAATTTGAGAGCCGGCGGCACCAGGCGCGGCCAATGCCTGTCAAACACCACATAGGAAACCGGGATTTTTTTCAAATCATGAAACAGGATTTCCCCTGGTTCCGTGATCATCCCCGTTTGTTGAAGTGTGAGTACCACGTCCCGTAATGTTTCCCGGTGGTCAAGGCGTCCTCTCGCCAAGACTGTTTTTTCCAAATACACGGTGGTCGCTTTTCCGTTTGGATAGTACCCGGCCCGGTAGAAGGGCATTTCGGCTTCCGGAAGATAGAGCCAATGAAAATGGCGACGGCGGCGGGCCAACACTGCATTGACCACCAGCGTGGATAGATGATTCAACCGCTGCCAGTCAAAAGGCGGTCGCGGCTCGATGATGGATAAAAACTCTTTTAAAGGCATCGTATTGATCAAGTTGTCATAGGCGTAGGTTCCTTTGTTGGTATATACTTTTTTTCGCTGCTGATCGACCCGCGTCACCTGTTCGCCAAAGCGGATCCGCTGCCGGACAGGCTGGCTGTAACTTTCAATGAATTTCTGCGCAGCGGGCTGGGGATAATAAAAAAACGGATTATACCCTTCGGCGAAGCGTTTTTTTTCAACCGCCCCCTGCCGCACCTCGTCCTTTTTAGGGACCGGGATACTGCCTTTATCCATGCCGGCGAGGAGTTCGTCCAAAGGCCGCCCGTAGAATTTTCCCAGGAACGGTTCAAAAAATAAATCGAGCAGATGCTCGCCGAAATTGCCCAGCAGGAATTCGCGCAAATTTTCGGACCGCGCTTCATTCGCTTGCAATATTTCCTGCAAAATGATCGCGCGTAGCCGTTTGGACAGATAGGCGAGATGGTATTGCAGCGAATAGGGTATGAAGCGCTTCATCAGAAAAACCTTGCTGTTGCGTTGGTAAGCCGTGAAAGCGTGGAATTTTTCCACATATTCCTTAACGGCTGCCCTGTTTTGAAAATGGAAGTAATGCCCGCCATGATCAAAGGCAAAGCCGTTGACCTGATATTGGCCGGACAGCCCGCCCGGGGAGAAGTTTTTTTCCAGGATCCAGAACTCATCCTTCAGGATGTGACCCGCACTCAGGCCGGAGATTCCGGCCCCGATGATAATGTTCATTCCATTTTCACGCCGGCCAGGATCACGCCCAAAAATAGAAAAAAACAGGCAAAGACAATACTGCAAAACAGGGTGACCCTGGGCGTCGAGAAAAAATTGAGGACCACCGTTCCGGAGAGCAGCAATTGCAGCAGGATAATGGCGCTGACGGTTTTCCGGGATGACCAGTTTTTTTTACTCCGCAAGCGCAGGGCAAAGTGGTCGGGACTTCCCCTGAAGGGCGTTTTCCCCTTCAGGATGCGTAAAATGCTGACATAAACCAGGTCGAACAAGGGAATGCCCATCAAAAATAAGCTGGATAAAAAGGCCAGCCTGTTGAAGCGGGTATAGCTCGCCATCATGGTCAGTGAACCGATGATCAATCCCAGGATCATGCTGCCGGCGTCCCCCAGGTAAATCCGGGCCGGTTCCCAGTTGAACTTGAGAAAGGCCGCCAGGGAGGCGGACAGACTAAGAGCCAGAATCGAAACAAGAAAATTGCCGTCAAAAAAGGAAATGATGAAAATGGTCAGTGAAGTCAACGCTCCGACGGATGCGGCCAAGCCGTCCATGATATCGATGATATTGAAAGCGTTGATGGTGGTCAGGATCCAAACAAACGAAAGGAGAACGTCCAGCCAGGGAGGGAAAAAAATCAGGTCAATAGTGATACCGCTTTTAAGCAAGATATAGGTAGACATGATCTGAAACAGAAATTTGATCCCGGGAGTCAGCGCTTTAAAATCATCGAACAATCCCACTAACAGCAAAATTGAACTGGCAAAAAGAATACCCAGCAATTGCTGGTTAAAATTGAAGAGCAAGCTGATGGGGGAAATGAAAGCGAAATAGACGATCACGCCCCCCATGTATGGCACTGGCTGGGATTGTTTTTTCAATTTCCCGTCAGGCTGATCCATGAGTTGATAGCGGAAAGCCACGCGCTGGGCCAAAGGAGTGCCATACAGGGTCAAGAGAAACGACAGGATGAATGTCAAGACTAAAATAACTTCATTCATGCCCCTGTATTTGTCTCCTTTTTTGCAAAGAGCGCTTGAAAATGTCCCCGGAATGGGCCACAGCGATTATAATTTTCGGTGCCCCGATTGTCAAGGCGCACGTCCACAGCAAATCTTTGCCAAGGATGAACGGCAATGTCCACCAAAAGCGGGCAAAGCGGAAATTCTTGATCAACGTCAGGTAGCGATTTTTGAGCAGGTGATATCGCAGTTCCGCCGGCCGCGACATGGCCAGGGAAAAACGCGACAACCAGGTCTTTTTCAAGGTACCGCTGCGGAAATGGTAGGCCACGGCCTGGGGTGCAAAAAAAGCTTTCAAACCCAGGAGTTTGGCCCGCCAGCCGATATCAAAATCCTCCCAGAACATGAAGAAATCTTCATCGTAATATTCAGCGCCGATTTTCAATTTTTCCAGATCTCTTCGGGAGAACACGGTCGCCGCTCCGCAGACCGAGAACACTTCCCGCTCGCATAAACGTGCCCGGTCAAATTTTTTGTTAAAACCGATTTCGCGTGGATGCAGGGCCAGAGAGTACGTTTGGCCGGCCGAATCAATTGTCAGACGGTCAAAGCGCAAAAGCAGGGGCGCGAGCATGGAAGTTTGCGGATGCTCGGCAAAAAAACGCAGGACCTGCTGGTTGAAATCATCGGCCAGATAGATGTCGGCGTTGGCTATCAACACCAGGTCGGCATTCGCGCTGGCGATTCCAAGATTGGCGGCGGCGGCGTATCCGCGGTTGGTGACGGAGATTATTTTCTGCAGACGAGGAAATTTTCCGATGATGCCAGCAGAGTCATCGCTGGAGCCATTGTCAACTATGATTACCTGCTTGAAGGCGACGGTCTGCTTGAAAAGAGAAGATAAGTTCTGCTCCAGGAATTTTTCCGAATTGAAACTGACAACAACCGCGCTGATATCCACTTGCCGGACCGGAGATGCCCTGGCGTCAGCCAGGCGGATTTATATCAATCCGAGGGCCTTTCCGCCCTTCTTGAAGCCTTTTAAAATGAAATCCAGGTCACTATCGGTGTGGGTAGCGGTAAACGACGTTCTGATCAATGAATCTTCGGGTGGTACGGCCGGGGCGATGACCGGATTGGTAAAGATGCCGTAATCCCGCAAAAAATTCCAGAGCATGAATGTTTTTTCCAAATCATTGATGAAGACTGGAATAATCGGAGTTTCGGTGTTACCGGTATGATAGCCCATGGCTGTCAGTTCCTTGTTCATGATTCGGGTAATTTCCCAAAGACGCTTGCGGCGCCAAGGTTCGGTCTGAATAATCTCTAAAGCCTTATGCGCGGCTCCTAAAGCGGCCGGGGTGATGGAGGCGGAAAATATCAAAGCCCGGGCATGATGCTTGATATACTGGATAATCTTGCTATCCCCGGCCACAAACCCGCCCAATGAGGCAAATGACTTGGAGAAGGTGGTCATCACCAGGTCCACCTCATCGATAAGACCGAAGTGCTCGGCCGTCCCCCGGCCCTTTTCACCCATCACTCCGACACCATGGGCATCATCGACCATCAGCCGGGCATTATATTTCTTGGCCAGTTTGACAATTTTGGGCAGATTGGAAAGATCTCCTTCCATGCTAAATACACCGTCGACGACGATCAGCTTCCCCTTGTCTTCAGGCTGGTGGATCAGTTTTTCTTCCAAATCCTTCATATCATTATGCTTGAACTTGGCGATATGAGCGTAAGAAAGACGCACCGCGTCCATGATCGAGGCATGATCCATGCGATCGAGGATGATCACATCGTCCCGGCTGGCCAACGCCGATATCGCCCCCAGGTTGGTCTGCATGCCGGTGGAAAAGGTCAGAGCCTCTTCCTTGCCCATGAAATGGGCCAATTTTTTTTCAAGTTCCACGTGGAGCGAGTAGGTGCCGTTTAAAAAACGGGAGCCGCAGGTCGAGGTGCCGTATTGCTTCACCGCCGCTATCGCGCTTTCCTTGATCCTGGGATCGTCAAAAAGCCCCAGATAATTGTTGGAACCGACCATCATAATTTTTCTGCCTTTTACCCAGACATGATTGCCTTCGACTTTTTCGATTTCGGTAAAATAGGGGTACAAACCGGCCTGTTTCGCTTCATCGGCCCGAGTGAACTCAAAACATTTTTTAAACACGTCCATGTTTTACTCCTCGTTTGCAAATTTAAAACGGATTATATAGAATTGCGGCATGAAAATACTCGTAACCGGGGGTACAGGATTCGTCGGCAACCACTTGATCAGAGAATTGCTCAAAGAAAAAGAAAATACCGTGTACGCCCTGGTAAGAGACAAAAAGAAACTGGAATCATTAAACTTCCCGGATCGAGTCATTGCCATTGCCGGCGACTTGTTCACGGCTGAGGCCTTTCCTCCTGATTTTGAGGTGGTATTCCATCTGGCGGCCTTAACCAAGGTTATTTCCCCCCGGGAGTTTATCCATTGCAATCACCTCGGCACGATGGCGCTGCTTGATAAATTACGGCCATTGAAAGAACTGCGCAAAGTGGTTTTGCTCTCATCTTTGGCGGCGGCCGGGCCCAATCGGCAAAGTCCCTGTTTAAGAGAAGGGATGCCGGAAAACCCGGTTTCGTTATACGGCAAAAGCAAATTGGCCCAAGAAAAAATACTCCGAGAACAATGCCCGGTGCCGTACATCATCATCCGGGCACCGATCGTTTTCGGCCCGGGCGACCTGGATATGCTCACCATTTTTCGTGTCCTTAAAAAGGGGATTCTGCCTGCGCTCGGCCGCAAGGAACGCAAGTATTCGGTCATATACGTCAAAGATTTAGTGAAAGGCATGATTGCCGCCGCCGACAGCCCCTGCCAAAACGAAACCTTCTACATAACCAACGCCGAGCCGGTTCCCTGGGATGATTTCATGCTCGCCGCCCACCTGCCGATGGGGGGGGAGATTCGCAAGGTCACCGTCCCTGTACCGCTGGCATGGTTCTTGGCTGAACTTTCCGAAATGCGCATTCGCATTTCTAAAAGAAAAACCATTTTCAACCGGGACAAATTCCGTGAAATACGGTTTCCGGTCTGGACATGCTCCGCGGAAAAAAGCAGGGAACTGCTTCATTTTCAATCTCTTTGCCCGACCGATTCCGCCCTGCGGGAAACCATCCGCTGGTACCAGGAACAACATTTTCTATAGACAAGCTTCATTTTTTCTTGATCTTGTAGTTTTTACGGGAAACAAAGTTTGCGGCAAATTTTTGCGTGGTTTTGACTGACCAGTTGTCCTGGAAAAAAATTGTAAAAACAATCTCGCCGCTGACCGACAGATTCCCAAGCAGTGCCGACTCGCTCAACTTGAAAGGCACCTCGATTTCTTTTTGCGGATCCAAAAAAATCCCCTCTTTTTCCTGGGTAATAGGTAAATTCAGTTCGGATCCAGCAAAAAATATTTTTGAAAAAGAGAGATTCTCGTCTTCGTCTAATTTAATCATGAATTCGGGATTGGAGGATATCCTGATCCCGTTGCGGACGACTATTTTTATTTTGAGTAACCCTTCATTCCCCTGCTTGATGGAACGGGGAGAAACCGCGCACTCGATCTTTAAAAAATCTTCCTGACAAAAAAAAGTGCCAAATAATAAAAAAAATCCAATTAAAAAAATTGCACCATATTTGTTCATTATTTCTGCATTGATATTACTATATTTTCAGCCCGCTGTCAAACGACAAACGCCTGCCAACAAGGTCGCGGCCTGGACTGAAAAATCAGGGCGGGGCCATTTTATTGTCCAAAATATCACGTATGGATATCGGTAAAAAATGCATTTGCAGTGTTTTTTCCAGCATTTCCCACACTTGTTTAGCCTGGCAGGAATCCCTCAATTCGCATTTTTTCCCCAGAACACAGTCAGTCCATGATAAATGCTCGCCATAAGCGTTCAAAATCATGCGTATATTGATTTCGGCGGGGCTTTTGCCAAGTTCGTAGCCGCCATAAATTCCTTGGGTGCTTTTGATCAAACCGGCTTTTTCCAGCGGTCCGGCAAGTTTCCTGAGATATTTTGGAGACACATGCATGCTGCTTCCCAATTCGGTCGTATTCACCAATTTATTGGCGTGGGCGATGGCGATTACCATACGCAAGCCATAGCGAATCTTGGTATTGATTTTCATGCCAGAAAATATAACCTTTTCAGGTAAATCTGTCAACTCTTATCTTTTCAAGCCAGCGTGGTTGGAATTTAGGGTAAAAAAACCCCCCTGTTTTCATGAAAACAGGGGGGTTTTTTGATTACTTTTCTTTTGAAAGATCCTTCATGAATTGTTCGGTGGCCAGTTTCCGCTTGCGCAGTTCCTGAAATTTCGCCACCATTTTTTCCGCTTCCTTGTCATACACGGCTTTCTTCAATGGTTCGGCGATTGTTTTTTGCCGGTAGAGCAAACTCATGTAGGCCCAGGGATCGGGGAAATTGGGAGACAATTCGCACGATTTGGCCAAGGCATCGAAGCCCTTCTGAACCACCTGTAGGCGTTCCTCGGAGCCCATGACATCGGCCGGAGTTTGATAGCTTTTATTCCAGCAAACAACGCCCAAGCGATAGTACGCATCGGCCAACAATTCCGTCTTTTCCTTTTCTTCCATGTTGGTATTTTCTGTGATCTTTTGAATGCGCACTTCATGATTTTTTATGGCGTCATCCCATTTGCGCTTGTCTTGGAAGAACCCGGCCAGGTAAAGATAACCTTCCGGATTGGCGGGGTCCAATGCGATCCGTTTCTCATACATTTCAATGGCCTTGTCGTATCTGGCATTGTTGCTGTAAAAACCAGCCAGGTTGTAATATGAGACGGGATCGTTGGGGGTGAATTTTTGAATCTCCAAGTAGTATTTTTCAGCCAGTTCGAAATTTCTCATTTTGTCATTGATATCACCCAGCGATTGGATGATATCCTTATTGTCAGGATTCAATTCCAAAGCCTTTTGCAAATATTCGGTCGCCTTATTACCGAATTCCTTGTTCTTGTCGGAATCGTCGCCGGGCTTATAAACCTGCACATAGCTGCTGCCAAGATAATAAAAAGCAGCTTTCAGGTCCGGGTTCAGCTTCAGGGCCGCCTCATATTCAGCGATTGCCTTCTTGTACTTCTCCTCGCCGAAAAGCCTGTTAGCCATTTTAAAGTGTTTGTTGGCTTTCAAATTGCTTATCTTCAACTGATCGCAGCCCGAAAAACAAATCAAAATAAAACTGGTCAAGTAAAGTAAGAGCAGGACCGACCCTATTTTTTTCATAGAAGACCTCCTAAGCAAGATAACTTTATA
>JAPKZM010000062.1 GCA_026393775.1 Candidatus Aminicenantota bacterium | reverse complement strand
ATGAACAGGACCCTGGAGAGATCGAACGCGACGCCCAGGTAGTGGTCGGTGAAGGAGTTGTTCTGCTCCGGGTCGAGGACTTCCAGCAGGGCCGAGGAAGGATCGCCGCGGAAATCCATGCCGATCTTGTCCACTTCGTCCATCATGAATACCGGGTTGTCCGAGGCGGCGTTTTTCAGTTCCTGGATGATCTTTCCGGGCAGCGCCCCGACGTAGGTGCGGCGGTGGCCGCGGATCTCGGCTTCATCGTGAACCCCGCCCAGGGAAATGCGCACGAATTTTTTGTTCAGGGCCCGGGCGATGGATTTGCCCAGCGAGGTCTTCCCGACTCCGGGCGGGCCGACGAAGCACAAGATGGGACCGTGGGCCTTGGCGCTCAATTTGCGCACGCTCAGGTATTCCAGGATCCGTTCCTTGACCTTGTCCAGGCCGTAATGGTCATGGTTCAATATGGCTTGCGCCCGCTTCAAGTTCATGTTGTCCTTGCTGGAAATTCCCCAGGGCAATTCGAACATCCAGTCCAGGTAGGTCCGGATCACTGAGCTCTCGGCCGATTCCGGGTGCATCTTTTTCAGGCGCTCGATGTTCTTTTCGGTTTCTTTGCGGGCGGCTTCGGACATTTTCGCTTCATCCAGCTTTTTCAAGTAGGCGTTGATCTCGTCGGCGTTTTCGGCCTCTTCCCCAAGCTCCTTCTTGATGGCCTTCAGTTGCTGGCGCAGAAAATATTCCTTCTGATTCTTGTCCATCTCGCCTTGAGCCTTGACGTTGATCTGGTTCTGGATGTTGAGCATTTCGATCTCATAATTCAGGAATTCGTATACTTTGCCCAGCCTCTTCAGGGAGTTGACCTCCTCCAAGATGCGTTGAGAATCCTGGATCTTCAGTTCCAGGTTGGCGGCGATAATGTCGGCCAGTTTCCCCGGTTCTTCGATATTTTCAGCGATGATCAGGATTTCATTGGAAATGGACTTTCCCAGCTTGCCGGCCTGCTCGAACTTCTGGCGCACGTTCTTGATCATGGCCTTGTCTTCCAGAGTCAGCGGCCCCGGCTCTTCGTCTTCCAGCTGCTCGACCTCGGCTTGCATGATCTTGCCGTCATCGGTGATGCCGCGCACCTTGACCCGGGAGATGCCCTGGACCAGCACGCGCATGCGTCCGTCGGGGAGCTTGAGCATGCGGACGATCAGGGCGACCGTTCCGTATTGGTAAAGCTGCTCCTCGTTCGGGTCCTCGATGTTCATGTCCCGCTGGGTCAGTAGCAGGATCAGGCGGTCGGCATTCAAGGCGGAATCGACGGCTTTCTTGGACTTGGCCCGGCCGACGTAGAGCGGCACGATCATGTAAGGAAAGACCACGATGTCCCGCAAGACCAGGATGGGCAGCTTGGCCGGGATGTTTATCTTTTCCAGTTTCTCTTCCTGTTCCACTTTGGCGGTGATGCCTTTTTGTTCTTGGTCCTGGTCCAGGCGGGATTTTTTTGAAGCCCTTGAATATCAGTTCCTGGTTGTTGAGCAGGGTGATGGACACGTCGTTCTTGTCGACGCCGGGAAGCTCCATTTCAATGACCAGTGAATCCTGCGTCTCCACGATATTGGTGTTCGGCTTCCAGTCGATATGGGTGCTGATGCCGGAGGGGAAATTCTTGCTGATCTCGATTTCAAAAAAAGGATAATGCTTTTTTGCCACTTACTCCTCCTTTTTCAACAGGCTGTGCAGCTCGGTCAGGAACTCCTGCAGGCTCTTGAATTCCAGATAAACCGAGGCGAAACGGACGTAGGCCACCTTGTCCATGGTTTTCAATTTTTCCATGATCAGTTCTCCAATCTTGTCGGAGCGCACCTCCCGTTCCGATCTCGAGAAAAACTCTTCGACCTGGTTGGCCAGCTGTTCGATCTGCTTGGTTGGCACCGGCCTTTTTTCCATGGCCCGGTACAACCCCTTGCGGATCTTGTCGCCGTCGAACGGCTCGCGCCGGCCATCTTTCTTGACCACCATCAGCGGGATGTTTTCGATTTTTTCGTAGGTGGTGAAGCGCTTGCCGCAGCCAAGGCATTCGCGGCGGCGGCGGATGTAAAGGCCGTCCTTGCTTTCCCGGGTTTCGATCACCTTGTCGGCGATTTTAGAGCACTGTGGACAGTTCATCTTTTTTTTTCAACCTGGAGATGATTTTAAAATCCAGCCCTTCGCGCCAGAGGGCGAAAAGGCCGAGTACGATCGGCATGGTCAGGAGCAGGAAATGGAAGAGAATGGTAAACGCCACGGCGGTTTCAGCGCTGGCGCCGCACAGGCCGGTCAGCGCGTATTTGGAAGCCAGGTCCAAGCTTCCAGCCATGCCCGGGGTGGGAATCGCTGCTGATACGAAAATGACCGCCAGGAAGGGAATGGTGGTCGGCAGGTCCATGGCCAATCCGGAAAAACCCCGCATCAGCAGCCAATAGGATAATAGGATGATCGACCAGTGCAGCAAGGAAAGGCCGCCTACCTTCAGGATGCCCTTCCAGCCCAAATTCAGGTTTAGGGCTTTGATGAAATGGACGGCGAAGGAGGCCGCTTTTTCACGGCTGCGGACCGGCAGCACCTTAGACAGGGAACGGATGAGCCGCTCGGTCCCGGGAAAGAATTTTTCCGTGTTGGCCAGGGTGATGATGGCGAACAGCAGCAGCACCGCCGGCAGAAGCAGCAGGGCCAGTGTTCTCAGCCTGGGCAGCGTCGGCGACGGTTGCCCCAAGCCCAGGACAAGGTAAGCGACCAGCATGAGCATGACAAAGAGCAGGTCGAAAAGCCGTTCATTGATGATGGTGGCGATGGCCTGGCTTTTTTTTATCTTTTCTTTTTCGGCGAGCATGACCGGCCGGGCGATCTCGCCCAGCCGCCCGGGCAGCAGGTAGGAGACCATGAAGCCGATCAGAGTGAAATTCAGGAGACTGCGCATGGCGATTTTCTTTTTGAATGGGCTTAGCAGCAATCCCCAACGGGTGGCGCGGACGAGATATTGCGGCAGCGCCAGCAGCAGGAAGCCGAGCGGGTACATGGGCGGGATCGTCCGCCATATTTTTTTTATTTCGAGAAAATCGACGCGCTGCAAGAATAAAAAGACGAATAGGGCGGACAAAATGACGATCAGTGCTACTTTCCAGAATTTCATCTTCAGCCATAGTAATATTTTTCTTCCGGCGTGTCAAACCGGATCCAGGCCGGAAAAGCGGCGGCTGCCTAGGCGATATGCTCGGGCAGGAACAGGATGAAGGTGCTGCCCACGCCTTTTTCACCTTCGATTTCGATCCAGCCGGCGCACTCCTCGATGATCTCCTTAACCGTGGTCAATCCCAGGCCGGTGCCCTTATCGCCTTTGGTGGTGAAGTACGGTTCGAAGATCTTGCCGATGATCTTTTCTTCGATGCCGGTACCGTTATCGAATATTCTCATGCGGATGTAGTTTTTTTCTTCCCGGGAGATGAAAATGCGGTCAACCGTGATGCGGATCAACCCCTTTTCCCGCTGCGCGGCCCAAATGGCGTCCTTGGCGTTGATCAGCACGTTAAACAGCGCCAGCAGGAGTTTTTCCTTGTTCATCAAAACAGTCAGGTTCTTGTTCGCGAATGCGGTCTCGACCTCGATCCTTTTCAGCACGGTTTTTACGAGCAAGTTGAGCACGGTTTCGACGGCGGCCACGACGTTCACCCGCTCCTTTTTGATCTTTTCTTTTTTCGAAAAATCCAGGATGTCTTTGCCCATGTTGAAGGCGCGCAAGGCCACATCCTCGATCATCAGGGTGCGCTTGAAATTGGGGTGGTCTTGGCCAACCTCCTTTTTGAGCATGCTCAAGTGGCCCAGCAGGCTGGTCATCAGGTTGTTGAATTCATGGGTGAAGCGGCTGAGCAGCTCACCCAGTGTTCCGAGTTTCTTGGCATGCAGCAGCTTTTCCTCCAGCTCGAATTTTTCGCTGATATCCTCCATCTGCAGGACTGCGGCCGGGGCCCCGGGCAGCTGGATCTTGTACATGGTCAGGCGCAGGACCTTCTCGTTGCCGTCGAAGTGGACCACCGAAAAACTGTCGTAAAAACAGGGTTTCCCGCTCAGCAGGACCTTGAAATATTCCTCCTTCAGTGTTTGCAGCATCGGCAGGCATTCGAACAGCTGCTTGCCCCTGAATTGGTCCTGCGGCCGGGCCAGCATTTTTTCGGCTGCCGGGTTCATGGCAATGACCTCGGCGCTCTCGTTGCCGATGACGATCGCCGACGGGGAATGCTCGACGATTTTTTCAAAGAACTGCTGCAACTCCAGGATTTCGTTGCGCTGGATCTTCAGCGAATCCGACATTTTATTGAAGACATTCGCCAATTCGCCGATCTCGTCCTTGGACTTGAGCTTCATGCGGATGTCGTAATTACCCCCGGCGATGGCTTCCGCGCCATGGGCCAGTTTGACGATGGGGGCGGTGAGCTTCCTGCCCAGCAGGATGCTGGTCAGGATCACAAAAAAGCTGATCAGCAGCGACGAAGTGATCAGGCTGTCGATACCCACCTTTTTGGCTTCCATGATCTTTTCAACGTTGACCGCGACCAGAACTTTCCCGACTTTTTTTTTCTGGTAGTCGTCCACAACGAAGGCGTCCAGTAGATAGCGGTCGCTTCCCGGCCGGAAACGGGCCATTTCATCCGGATCGATTGCGGCCAGACGCGGGAAAATCATCTCGCCGTTGCTGTCCACCAAGGTTGAAGCAACCGGCCGCTCCTGGGCGTAGACCATGATGTCGGTCTTTGATTTTTCCTTGAGCTGGTCGGTGAATTCCAGATTGAATGGGATTTCCAGCAGCAGGAACCCCTTGATCCCGAGGGTCTCCTGGTCGATGATCGGCGATACGGCGGCCATGCACAGGTTTTTATTGACCAGAAAA
>JAPKZM010000190.1 GCA_026393775.1 Candidatus Aminicenantota bacterium | reverse complement strand
GGAATGGCCTTTTCAGCGCTATAGCCGCTTTTATGGATCTGGCCCTTGCTCTCCCATACCGTGTCGTAGCTGGCATCGCCGTTGCCGTCGGAGTTGATCTTGCCGTCCATCTGGACCCCCAGCGGGTTGACCTCAAACAGGTAACCGCCCTGCTTGTCGCCGAAGGTATCCAGGACCACGCCGATCCAGTCATCCATGTCGATGCCGTCGCGCTTGGCCATCGCGGCCTTGATCATGGAAGGTTCACTGTCCTGGCAATCAAAGGCGAAATAGATGTATTTCCGGTCATAGGTCATCAGGATGGTCGTTTTTTCAGAGGTCGGCTTGCCGTAATCGGGCTTGAAGGTGATGAAATTGTCAAAGCGCGTGGCTTGTTGCCACAAAGGTTCATCTAGCTTGCCATCGATGACCGGCTGAGTATCGGCCTTGTATATCACAACAGGTTCTGCCGCCCGCTTCGGCTCGGCAGCCTCAGCGGCCGTGAACACGAATCCGAGTAAAAGCGCCAGTTGCCACGCCCGCCGCTGCCCAAGCTGTATGTTCTTTCGCATCGTCATCAACCTCCGTACCAATTTTACGATCGCCCCAAGATTAATAAAACGTAAAAACTCCCGCCAAGGTTGCATTGAAAATGGGGGGCAGCGATTTTTTATGGCCGGTAAATACAACCGCAACTACAATGTCGCTTAAAAAAGCGGCTTCTGAGGCGGGCGCGGTTTTTTGTTGAAATAGCGGAAGGCTTTTTCCGTGGCCGAACGGCCGCGCGATGTGATCTGCAGGAATCCTTCCTGGATCAAGTAGGGCTCGTAGATGTCCTCCAGTGTGTTTTTCTCCTCCTGCACCGAGGTGGACAGGGTGGAAATGCCGACCGGTCCGCCGTGAAAATGGTCGATAATGGTCAGCAGGATCTTGCGGTCCACTTCGTCAAAGCCGGCTTCATCGACTTCCAAGGCCTGGAAGGCGCTGGAGGCGACCTCCAGGTCGATGCCGCTTTTGCCTTGAATCTGGGCGAAATCGCGCAAGCGGCGCAGCAGCCGGTTGGCGATACGCGGCGTACCGCGCGACCTGCGGGCCACAGCCGCGGTCGCGACGGCGTCGATGTGGATGCCGAGAATGGCGGCGCTGCGCCGAATGATCTCGGACAAGTCGTCGGGCTGGTAAAAATCGAGGTGAAAGGTGATGCCGAAACGATTGCGCAGCGGGTTGGAGAGGAGGCCGGCCCGGGTGGTGGCGCCGACCAGGGTGAAAGGGTTGATAGGCAGGGAAACGGTCTTGGCCCCGGGTCCCTGGCCGATCAGCACGTCGACTTGAAAATCTTCCATGGCCTTGTAGAGGATCTCTTCCAGGGCCGTGCGCAGGCGGTGGATCTCGTCGATGAACAACACCTCGTTCGCTTCCATGTCGCTCAGGATGGCGATGATGTCTCCCTTTTTTTCCAGGATCGGACCTGACGTGCATTTGATCCCGGCTCCCATTTCGGCGGCCACGATGTGGGCCAGGGTGGTCTTGCCGAGGCCGGGCGGGCCATGCAGCAGCACATGGTCAAGCGCTTCGCCGCGCTGGTGCGCTCCCTTGATATAGGTCTTCAAGTTGGCTACCTTCTGCTCCTGGCCGGTGAAATCCTTGAGCAAGGCCGGCCGCAGGTTCTGTTCGATGCCGATCTCGTCGCTTTTTTCGACCGGGTTGGTGATGTTTTCCGGGTTCATGACTGCATCTTTTTCATGACGGCCTTGAAGAGCTCTTCAAAACCAGCGCCCGGGCGCTTTTCCTTCAATGCCTGGTTGGCGGCTTCCCTGGCTTCCTTAAGCGGGTAACCGAGATTGGCCAGCCCGGAGATCAGGTCGGCGCGCAACTGGGCGTTGGCGTCGGGGATCTCCTCTTCTCGGCCCAGTCTGCCGGTCAATTCCAGGATGAGGCGCTGAGCGGTTTTCTTGCCGATTCCCGGTATGGAGCTGATCCGCGCCACGTCGGCACCGGCAATGGCCGCGGCCCATTCGTCGGCGGCCATGGCCGAGATGCAGGACATGGCGATCTTGGGGCCGATGCCGCTGACGGCGATCAATTTTTCAAACAGCGCTTTTTCCCTGGGCCGCGGGAAACCGTAGATGACCACGTCATCGTCCTTGATTTTCAAGACCGTGTGCAGGGTCACCTTCTGGTTTTCCTGCAATTGCGGGTAAGCGGAAACCGGGACGACCAGCTGCAGGATGATTCCCGCCCCGGTGTCCAGCGCGACCCGCCCGGGGCTGGAGGCGAAGATCTTCCCGCTCACGGCCGCGATCATCGGCGGTTCACTCCATGGCAGTAGGCCACGGCCAGCGCGTCGCTTTCATCCAGGCCCAGTTTCCTGTCCCCTACACCCAGCACCAGCGACGCCATTTTGGCCAGCTGCGTTTTTTCGGCGTTGCCGTAACCGGTCAAGGCCAGCTTGACCTCCCGCGGCGAGTACATGCGCAGGGGGACGCCCCGCTGCAGCAGGGAAGCCATGGCCACGCCGCGCACCATGGAGAGCAGGGACATGGAACGGATGTTTTTGCCCAGGAAACCCTCTTCCATGGCCGCTTCGTCAATGGGGAACCGGGCGGTAACCAGGTTGAGCCTGGCCCACAACGTCTGCATGCGGCTGACAAAATCTTTTTCCTTCAATTGGATCACTTCGGAATGGAGGTAGGCAAATTGGTTTCGATCTTTTTTCACCAGTCCAATGCCGAAACTCAGCGAACCGGGATCCATGCCCAGGATCAGCATTAGCCCTTGTTGAATTGCTCGATCACCTCATCGGCGATGTCGAAGTTGGCCCAGACATTCTGGATATCTTCCAGTTCCTCCAGCTTGTCGTACAACTTGAGCATCTGTTCGGCCTGCTTGCCCTCCAGCTTGATGTAGGTAGAGGGGACCTTGGAAATCTCGGCCGACTCGATGGGGAGTTTCTTGGCCTTCAGGGCCTCATGCACCTTGTCGAAGTCCTCGGTGGCGGTGGTGATCTCGTACGAGGCCCCTTCCTTGACCATGTCCTCGCCACCGTTCTCAATCACGATCTCCATCAGCTCGTCCTCGCCGATGGCCGACTGCGGAACCAGGATCACCCCTTTGCGCGTGAACATCCACGAGACGCAGCCCTGCTGGCCCAGGTTGCCGTTGTATTTCTCGAAGACATGGCGCACCTCGGAGACGGTGCGGTTCTTGTTGTCGGTCATGGCGTCGGCCAGGATGGCTACGCCCCCGGGACCGTACCCCTCGTAGGAGAATTCCTCGTAGTTGACCCCATCCAGTTCGCCGGTGCCGCGCTGGACGGCCTTCTTGATGTTGTCGCTGGGCATGTTAGCCGCCCGCGCCCCGTCGATGGCGTGGCGCAGCCGCGAATTGGACTCGGGATCGCCGCCGCCGGCGCGGGCGGCAATGGTCAATTCCCTGATGAAGCGGGTGAAGATCTTGCCTCGTTTAGCGTCGGTAGCCGCTTTCTTATGTTTAATGGAGCTCCACTTGGAATGTCCTGACATGTTATCTCCTTATTTTTATTTTTTTTAAT
>JAPKZM010000314.1 GCA_026393775.1 Candidatus Aminicenantota bacterium | reverse complement strand
GATGGGCAGGTCGCTGCCGCCAACATCTTTCCAATTGCTGACGGAACCGGAAAAGATCGCGGCCAATTGGTCCATGGTCAATTGCGAAAGCGGGTTCGCTGGATGGACCACTACGGCCAACCCGTCGAGGGCAACGGTGATCTGTTTGGGCACGAAACCCTTCTCCTTGGCCATGGCTATTTCTTCAGATTTAAGTTCGCGCGAAAGTTCGGCAATGTCGCAGGTGTTTGAGAGCAAGGCGGCGATGCCCGTACCCGAACCGCCGCCGGTGACGGCCACCGATACTTTGGGGTTCGCTTTCATGTATGCCTCGGCCCAGGCCTGGCCCAGGTTGACCATGGTGTCCGAACCCTTGATCTGGATGGCGTTGGCCTGCTGACTCTGCCGGCTGCAGCTGCTTAAAATCAATGCGGCTGCCAAACAGATAAATGAACTCGCAAGTACCCATCTTTTTTTCGCCACTTTTTCCTCCTCTCATTTGAGATATAAGAATCGTAAGCGGAATTATTGGTGGGATAAATTAGATTTTACCATTTTTCGAATGAATGTCAAGAAGACAAATATGCGGACTATCGGCGCAAGTACAATGTATTTTATTATCTCAACCGGGCAGATGCAGCAGCGAAATGCCGTACCAACACAGGACCGAGATCAGGGCCGAACCGGGGATGGTCATGATCCAAGCCCAGACGATGCGGTAGGCCAAGCCCCAACGGATGGCCGAGAGGCGGCTGGTGGCGCCGACGCCGATGATGGCTCCGGTGATGGTGTGGGTGGTGGAAACCGGAATCCCCAAAAAAGTTGAAAATAGAATTGAGGAAGCCGCGGCGGTTTCGGCACTGAAACCGTGCACCGGCTTGAGCTTGGTCATCTTCATGCCCAGGGTCTCGATCACCCGCCAACCGCCGCTCAAAGTCCCCAGGGAGATCGCCAAATAGCAGCTGATAACCACCCAAAAAGGCACATAAAATGTGCTGCCCAGGTAGCCGGTGGAAAACAGCAGCATGGCAATGATGCCCATGGTTTTTTGGGCATCGTTGGTGCCATGGCCGATACTGTACAAAGCGGCCGAAAGCAATTGCAAACGGCGAAACCAGCGGTCGATGGTCTGAGGCGAACGCTTGTGGCAGATCCACATCACCACGATCATGATGACATAGCCGAGCACCAACCCGATCAACGGCGCCAGGACAATAAAAAGCGATATTTTAAATAATCCCGAAAAAACCAATGATTTGATTCCGCTTTTGGCCAGGGCGGCTCCGATTAAGCCGCCGACCAGGGCGTGCGAAACGCTGATCGGAAAACCCATGCGCGTGCAAACATACGACCAGATGATGGCGCCAACCAGGGTAGCCAAAATCATTGGCGCGTTGACGACTTTGGTGTCGATGATTCCCTTGCCGATGGTGTTGGCCACGTGCAGCCCGAAAAGGAAGGCGGCGGCGAAATTGAAAAATGCAGCCCAGAGAACGGCTTGCCTTGGTGTCAGCACACGGGTCGAAATGACGGTTGCCACCGAATTCGCGGCGTCATTCATGCCGTTAATGAAATCGAACAGCAGGGCGAGCAACACAATGATGATGACGAGTATCAGCATGGCGATCCTTTATTTCAAGTGTTTTCCAGAACAATCCCTTCGGTGATGTCGGCCACGTCCTCGCAACGGTCGGTCGCCCGTTCGATGTATTCCAGGATATCCTTCCACTTGATCAGTTCGAAGGGGTCCTTCTCTTCGCGGAAGAGGCGGGCCAAGGTGCTGCGGCGGATGTAGTCGGCCTGATCCTCAAGGCGGTTGATCTCAATGGTCAGTTCCATGATGCGCGCCGGTTTCTTCAGGTTGTGCAGCAGGCTTACCATCTCCTTGACCAGCTTGACGCTCTCCAGCAGGACCTGGCTCAACTCCTTGGCCTCGCGCGGTACAGCGCATGGGCGGTACAAATCGATGCGCGAGCTGGCGGCCTCGGCCAGATCGAGGATGTCATCGAGGCGGGAAGCCAGCTGATGAATGTCCTCGCGGTCGATAGGGGTAATGAAAGTCTTGTGCAGATGCGACATGATGCTGTGCACCAGCAGGTCGGTCTGGTGCTCCAGCGATTTCAGGTTAACTGCGTATTCATTATAATTGTCGCAGTCATCGAGCATCTTGACCAGGATATGCACTCCCTCGACTGTGTTGCTACTGATTTGGTCGAAGAGTTCGTAAAAAATCTCATTTTTCGGTACCAGGGATTTGAACATATTTTACCTCTATCAACCGGTTTTTGGCTGGAACGCCAAAGGAAATTGGAATATAACACAGCATTTTTTCAAAGTCAAAGTGGACTCAACGATACTTCGTTATGCGTGAACGATCTAACAGGGTTTCGTTATGCGTTATGAGAAAGAAATAGAATCTTTTTATTAATTTACCAATCGCTGTTTCGCATCACGCATTACGCATCACGCATCACGAATCACGAATTCAAATAGTTTCTTATTTCTGGAAAGAACTTGTGGTTGGCAGCGGGGAACGGATATCTGTCCAACTCCCCTATCCCGATCCAGGCGTGGGGCTGGCGAGTGCGGACGCGACCGTCCAGCCGCTTGCAAATGAAAACGTGGAGGATGACTTTAAAATGGGAATAGGCGTGGCGCACTTCGGCCAGCTTTGAGATTACTTCCACTTCTAGCTTGAGTTCCTCGCGGCACTCGCGCTTAACAGCTGTTTCCGGCTTCTCATTCACACGGCATTTGCCACCGGGAAACTCCCACAACCCGCCCAAATGGCCCTCCTCGGGACGTTGTTGGATGAATATCGTTCCGTTGCGAACAATCACGGCCAAAGCAACGCGATACTCCGGGATTGGCCCTTTCTTGCTTTTGACAGGCAGGGAGCGCGTACGGCCGTAGCGGAAAGCGAAGCAGCCGGGGTGTAACGGGCACTGCCGGCAGAATGGATCTCTGGGCAGGCAGACCAGCGCCCCCAGCTCCATCAATGCTTCATTGAACCGCCCCGGTTTTTGGGCGGGGATGATCCCCGTCAGGAAGGTCGCGACTTTCCGCTTTGCGGCCAAGCTGTGGATATCGTCGGCAATCCCCTGCCAGCGGCAGACGACGCGCAGGACGTTGCCATCAACGACCGGAATCGCCTGGCCGCGGCCGATGCTAAGGACGGCGGCGGCGATATAGTCTCCGACCCCGGGCAAGGCGCGGAATTCGCCATATTCCCCGGGGATT
>JAPKZM010000093.1 GCA_026393775.1 Candidatus Aminicenantota bacterium | reverse complement strand
AACGTCGTCGACCGAGGGCAGGCGCTGGCGGCGGATACGCGTCTTGGCGAAACGCTGGATTTCGGCCAGCTTGCCCAGCTCGCGGCCGGCGACGAAGGTAAAGGCGCGGCCGCTCTTGCCGGCCCGGGCCGTGCGCCCGATGCGGTGCACGTAGTATTCCTCGTCGCGGGGCACGTCATAGTTGACCACCACCTCAATGTCGTTGATGTCGAGGCCGCGGGCCGCGACGTCGGTGGCCACAAGGATCTCCAGCCGCCCGCCGCGGAACTGGCTCATGACCCGGTCGCGGAAGGTCTGCTTCATGTCGCCGTGCAAACCGCTGACCGCGTAGCCTCGCGCCTGCAGCCTTTCGACCAGTTCGTCGACTCGGATCTTGGTGTTGCAAAAAACCAGGACCCGTTTCAGGTCATGAACGTCGATCAAGCGCGCCAGGATCTCGGTTTTCTGGAATTCCTTCACCTCAAAATAGGTCTGCTCGACGCCGGGGACGGTCAGGTCCTCGTGCACCACCCGGATCAGCTCGGGCTGGCGCTGAAAAGCCCTGCTCAAGGACACGATCGCCTTGGGCATGGTGGCCGAGAAGAGCAGGGTCTGATGCTCCGCCTGGATGGCGCCCAGGATGAACTTCATCTCGTCGACGAAGCCCATGTCGAGCATCTCGTCGGCTTCATCGAGCACCGCCACCCGGACCTTGTCCAGGCGCAGGGTCTTGCGCTCCATGTGGTCGCGGACGCGGCCGGGGGTGCCCACCACCACCTGGATTCCCCGCTGCAAGGCGGCGATCTGGCGCTCGATGGGCTGGCCGCCGTAGACCGGCAGGATGCGGATGTCTTTCTTATGCTTGCTGAGCAGCTTCATCTCTTCGGCGATCTGCACGGCCAGTTCCCGGGTCGGGCAGAGGATCAGGGCCTGCACTTTTTTCTGATGGGGTTCGATGCGTTCGATGATCGGGATGCCGAAAGCGGCCGTTTTCCCGGTCCCGGTCTGGGCCTGGCCGATGATGTCGGCTCCGGCCAGGATCGGGCCGATGGCCAGGGACTGGATCGGCGTGGCCTCCTCGAAACCCATCTCGCTGATGGCCTTGCTCATTTCGTGGGAGAGAGCGAAATCGGCAAAATTCTTTTTTAACATCTTTTTCCTTTATTGTCGGTAGGGGCACGGCGCGCCGTGCCCTTACGCGGGCCTTGCCGCGTCACCCGGCTTTTTTCAGCTTCTCGTCCTGCTTGCGGCTGTGAGCGTCGAGCTTTTTCTTGCGCATGCGCATGTTCTTCGGCGTGATCTCCAGGAGCTCGTCGTCCACTAGGTAGTCCAGGGCCTGCTCCAGCGAGAACTGCCGGGGCGGCGTCAGGCGGATGGCTTCGTCGGATCCGGCGGCGCGCATGTTGGTCAGCTTCTTGGTACGACTGACATTGACCACCAGGTCGTTGTCCTTGTTATGCTCGCCGATGATCATTCCGGTATAAACAGGGACGCCGGAGCCGATGAACAGGCTGCCCCTCTCCTGCAGGCCGAAAAGGCCGTAGGCCACCGATACTCCCGGCTCGTGGACGATCAGCACCCCCTTGCTCTTGCGGTTCATCTCGCCCATGAACGGCTCGTAGCCGGTGAAGCTGTGGTTGAGGATGCCCGTGCCGCGGGTGGCGGTCAAAAAGTCGTTGTTCACTCCGATCAGGCCGCGGGCCGGGATGCGGAACTCGAGGCGGGTGTAGCCGTCCGAGCCGGGGACCAGGTTGCGCAGCTCCCCCTTCCTCTGTCCGAGCATCTCGATGACCACGCCGGCGTAGGCGTCGGCGACGTCGACGATGGCCAGCTCCATGGGCTCGCAGCGCTGGCCGTTGACGTAGCGGCAGATCACCTCCGGACGTGAGACCTGGAACTCATAGCCTTCGCGGCGCATGTTCTCAATCAGGATCGACAGCTGCAGCGTGCCGCGCCCCTTGAGCAGGAACGCTTTCTTGGAAGCGGTGGGCTCCAGCCGCAAGCTGGCGTTGTTCAGGATCTCGCGGCGCAAGCGCTCGTGCAGCTGCGTCGAGGTCACGAAGCGGCCGTCCTGGCCGGCGAAGGGCGAGTCGTTGACCGCGAAGGTCATGGCCAGGGTCGGCTCGTCGATGTCCATGGCGGGCAACGGCAGCGGCTGGTCGAAGTCGGCCACCGTTTCGCCCAGGTCGATCTCCTCGATGCCGGCCAGCGAGACGATGTCCCCGGCTACGGCCTCGGCTACGCTGACGCGGCTGATGCCGTCGTAGGTGAAGATGCGCGTGACCTTGAAGGGCTTGCGCTCGCCGTCGCGCTTGATGAGCATGACCTCTTCGCCCTGGGCCACGGTGCCGTTGTGAATCCTGCCCGTGCCGATCTTGCCGAGGTAATTGTCGTAGCTGATCGCCGAAGCCATGAACTGGAAAGGGTTGTCGCGATCACCCTCGGGCTCGCGCACGTGGCGCAGGATGGTCTCGAAAAGGGGCTTCAAGTCCTTGTTTTTGTCGTGCAGCTCGCGGCGGGCGATCCCCTCCTTGGCCGAAGCGTAAAGGACCGGAAAATCGAGCTGCTGGTCGTTGGCGCCCAGCTCGACGAACAGATCGAACACCGCGTTGAGCACTTCGTCGGGGCGGGCGTTGGGCCGGTCGATCTTGTTGATGACCACGATCGGGCGGTGCCCCTGCTCCAGCGATTTCTTCAGCACGTACTTGGTCTGGGGCATGGGCCCCTCGAAAGCGTCGACCAGCAGCAGCACCGAGTCGACCATTTTCATGATGCGCTGCACCTCGCCGCCGAAATCGGCGTGGCCCGGGGTGTCGACGATGTTGACCTTGTAGCCCTTGTACTGGAACGACGCGTTCTTGGAAAAGATGGTGATGCCCCTTTCCCGTTCCAAATCGTTGGAGTCCATGACCCGCTCGGCGATGTTCTGGTTGTCACGGAACACGCCGGCCTGTTTTAAAATGGCATCGATCAGGGTGGTCTTGCCGTGGTCGACATGGGCGATGATGGCGATATTTTTAAATTTCTTCATCCTTCAAGTCGCGGCGGCGTTTTCCCCGGATGGAAATCAGCAACCGTTTTCCAAATGGGTTTTTTGATCGGGACGGGCGTTCCGCGCTAAGTTTATTATACACTAATTCGCTGGGGTTGTAAATCACGGTGAATCTCAATAGAATAGCGGCTGGACGAAATTCATCCCCTCGCTGGGGACCGAAGGGCCCGATCTTTGGGGCAAGGAGCGCAGCATGAGTAAAAGTAAACGGTCGTGGAAAAATGCGATCATACTGTCGGCTTTCTTCATAACCGCGCTGGCGCCGGCGCTGACCGGGGAGACGGCGCGGGAAAAGCTGGCCGGGCTGGAAAAAGCCCTCGACACCCGGCTGCTGGAGTGGGAGCAGTCGCTGGACAACAGCCGCTGGGAAGCGTACAAACCCGGGCGCAGCATCATTGCCCCGGTTTTCTATCTGCGCGCCCGCCTGCAGGCGCCATCGGTGTTGGCCGCCAAGAGGGTGACCGGGACGCCGCTGGCGCTGAGGATCAAAATGAGCGCCAGGGGGCTGGCGCTGGCGACGTTCTTCCTGGACGACCGGGAGCTGGAACAGACAGCCATCCACGGCGAAAGCGGCACCGCGGCCGAAGCGGACAGCGAGATCGCCCTGGGCGCCCAGGCCGACCACGAGGCCCATGTGCTGCGGATCAGCGTGGAGAACCGCGGCTTCATCCCGGCGCGCACAACCTACTGGCCCGAGCGCCGACGCGGCGCCCCAGTGGAAGAGGGGAGCGAGTTCGCGCTGCTCTCTGCCGAACTGTTTTTCCCGGCGGCGGAAAAAAGCCGGGAAGTTCTGCAAAAATGGCTGCAAGCTTTCCAATTGGCCGACACCCTGCTCAACCCTGAGCTGAAGCGTTACACCTTCACCGGCAAGCCCTACGACATCCCCGACCAGCGCCGGGTGGACAAGGCGAAGCTGGCGCGGCTCAACGCCGCCTTCGCCAAAGCCGTCTCCGCCTTCGACCAACAGGCGCTGGAAGCGGGCGACTGGCCCAGGCTGCAGGCCTCGCTGAAGCGCTCGTTGCGCCTGGCCGCTGAGGTCAAGTCGTATCTGGGGGAATTCCGCGTCAACCTGGTGGGCAACGCCCACATCGATATCGCCTGGCTGTGGCGCATGGCCGAGACCATGGCCCTGAGCAGGAACACCTACCAGACGGTGATCGCGAACATGGCCGATTACCGTGAGCTTACCTACGCCCAGAGCCAGGCCGTCACCTACGATTGGATGGAAAAGAAGCATCCCGACCTGTTCCGGGCGATCCGGGAAAAAGTGCGCTCCGGCCGCTGGGAAATAGTCGGCGGCATGTGGGTCGAGCCCGACTGCAACCTCATCGCCGGCGAGAGCTGGACGCGCCAGCTGCTCTACGGCAAAAAGTATTTCCGCGAGAAGTTCGGCGTCGATGTGCGCACCGGCTGGAACCCCGACTCGTTCGGCTATAATTGGAACATGCCGCAGCTCTACAAGCTGGGCGGCATCGACAGCTTCATCACCCAGAAGCTCTGGTGGAACGACACCACCGTCTTCCCCCACTTCCTCTTCAACTGGCAGGGTGTCGACGGCAGCAGCATCCTGACCTACATGCCGCCGCTGAGCTATGACAGTTCGCTGCAGCTGAAGGACGTGGCCAACGGCGTCTCGAAATACGAGGCCACCACCGGCAGCAAGGAGAGTCTCCTGCTTTACGGCCTCGGCGACCACGGCGGCGGCCCCAACCGCGAGATCCTCGACCGCGTGCGCGGCTACGCCCAACTGCCCATGTCTCTGAAGTTCAGCCACACCACCGCCGGGCCTTTCCTGCAGCAGAAGCGGAAGCAGAAACTCGATCTTCCGCTGTGGCAGGACGAGCTCTACCTCGAGTACCACCAGGGGACCTTCACCACCCAAGGGGCGATCAAGAAAAACAACCGCCGCAGCGAGGCTATGCTGGCAACCACCGAAAAGCTCGCCGCCATCGCCTCCATGCTGGGCGAAGCATACCCGAAAGACGAGCTGGAACGAATCTGGAAAAGCGCCCTCACCCTGCAGTTCCATGACATCCTCCCCGGTTCCAGCATCAGCGCAGTCTACCGCGACGCCCTGGAAACCTACAAGGACATCCAGCAGGAGTTAAAACGACTGCAGGACAAGGCGCTCGAGCGCATTAGAAGGAGCATCGGGGAACCCATCCGGGGCATACCGGTGCTCGTATTCAATCCCCTCTCCTGGGAGCGCGACGACGTGGTAACCTTTCACTCCCTCATCACCAAGATACGGCTCCTCGACGAGGAGGGCCGCGATGTCGCTTTCGAGTACGGCAAGACGGTTGACGGCAATCGGCAAGAGATCACGTTCATTGCCCGCAAGGTCCCGCCTCTGGGCTACCGCAACTATTCCTACTTACCTATCATGGATGACACGGCAAAAGCAGCTGCCCCTCCCGACCCGGGGAAAGGGGTTCTGGAGAACGACTCGCTGCGTGTGGTGATCGACGAAGCCAGCGGCAACCTCACGAGCATCTTCGACAAGCGCCTCAACCGCGAGTTCGTGGCGCCGGGGCAGGAGGCCAACAAGCTCTGGGTTTACGAGGACCGGCCAGAGAACTGGGACGCCTGGAACATCGGCTATACCGGCCGCGGCTGGGAGCTGAACAAGGCCGACAGGGTAGAGCCGGTCTCGGCCGGACCGGTGAAAACCGTCTACCGCGTCGACAAGAGCTTCCTGGGCATCTCCAAGGAGCGCTCCTACCCGACCGAGGATTTTCCTTCGTCATTCTTCACGCAATACATCACCCTGTACAACGGGCTGGACCGCGTCGACATTCGCACCGAGGCCGACTGGTGGGAAGATCATATGTCACTGAAGGCCTGCTTCCCGGTCGCGGTCAAAGCCGACAAGGCCTTCTACGAGATTCCGTTTGCCGCCATCGGCCGCACCACCCACTTTGAAACGCTCTGGGAAAAGGCGCGCTACGAGGTGCCGGCCCTGCGCTGGGCCGACCTCTCCGATGAAAAAGGAGGGCTCGCCCTGCTCAATGACTCCAAGTACGGCCACGACATCCACGGCAACGTCATGAAGCTCTCGCTGCTGCGCTCGCCCACCTGGCCCGACCCCATGGCCGACCGCGGCCGCCACGAGTTCACCTATTCCCTCTATCCCCACGCCGGAAACTGGAGCGAGGGCCAGGTCGTGCGCCGCGGCCAGGAGCTCAATCAACCGCTGCTGACATGGTGCCCCGGCGGAGAACGCGACGGCGCCTTGAAGAACGTCCAAAGTTTTTTTGGCATTGAGGGAGACGGAGTGATCATCGACGCGATCAAACTGGCCGAGGACAACAGCGGCCTAATCTTCCGCCTCTACGAGGCCAACGGCAGGGCGGAGAATGCAACGCTGCGCTTCTTCCGCAAGCCGGTGCGGGCGGTCACGGC
Source organism: Candidatus Aminicenantota bacterium (assembly GCA_026393775.1). GTDB lineage: Bacteria > Acidobacteriota > Aminicenantia > UBA2199 > UBA2199 > UBA2199. Next base: position 4,707 of record JAPKZM010000093.1, on the reverse strand, counting down.
CGACTTGCAGGAAAATGAAACCGCGCCGCTGAGCCTTAAGGGAGACCGCCTGGAATTATCGTTCCGGGCCTTCGAGATTAAAACCGTCAAGGTCAGCTTTCCAGTTAAAGAGGCCGGGGCCCGATGAAGCAGAGCTTTTTCAAGGTTAAACAATATCTGCTCTCCGGAGTATCCTACGCCATTCCCTTCGTGGCCTGCGGCGGCATCCTCATCGCCGTGGCCATCGCCTTCGCCCCCATGGGCCCGGGCGGACCCGATTTCTCGCGTTCGCCCTTCCTGAAGCTGATCATGGACATCGGCAGCAGCGCCTTCTCGCTGCTGGTGCCGGTTCTGGCCGGCTACATCGCTTTCGGCATGGCCGACCGGCCGGGGCTGGTTCCGGGCTTCGTGGGCGGCGCCATCGCCAACCAGATCGGCGCCGGTTTCCTGGGCGGTCTGGTCGCCGGGTTGCTGGCCGGGCTGGTGGTCATGCTGATCAAGAAAGTGAAGATTCCCCGCTACTTCAAGCCGGTGATGCCCATCCTGGTCATCCCGGTCGTCGCCTCGCTGGTCGTGGGCTTTGTCATGTTCCGCTTCCTCGGCCTGCCGATCCGCGACTTGATGGCCGGCCTTTCATCGTGGCTGGCGGTCATGGGCACCGGCAACCGCATTCTCCTGGCCGCGGTGCTTGGCGCCATGATCGCCTTCGACATGGGCGGCCCGGTCAACAAGGTCGCTTTTTTCTTCGGGGCGGCCATGATCAAGGAGGGCAACTTCGCCCCCATGGGCGCCTGCGCCGCCGCCATCTGCGTGCCGCCCCTGGGCCTCGGCCTGGCCACGCTGCTGGCGCGCCAGCGCTGGACCCAGCAGGAGCGCGAGGCCGGCTACGCCAGCCTGGCCATGGGCATGATCGGCATCACCGAAGGGGCCATCCCTTTCGCCGCCGTCGATCCGCTGCGCGTCATCCCGACCATCATGTTCGGCTCGATGATCGCCGCGGTGATCGCCATGCTGGGCGGCGTGGGCGACCATGCGCCGCACGGGGGACCGATCGTCATCCCGGTCGTCGACAACCGGCTGGCGTTCGTGCTGGCCATCGCGGCAGGTTCCCTGGCCGTGGCGCTGCTGATCAACGCCCTGAAAAAATTCAGCGCCAGGCGCTCCTAGGAGGAAGAGATGAAAATCGTCGCCGTAACCGCCTGCCCCACCGGCATCGCCCATACCTACATGGCGGCCGAGCAGCTCGAAAAAACGGCCCGCCGGCTCGGCCATTGGATCAAGGTGGAAACCCAGGGCGCCATGGGCATCGAGAACGAGCTCTGGGCCATGGACATCCAGGAGGCCGAGCTGGTCCTGTTCGCCGCCGACATCGCCGTGCAGGGGCGCGAGCGCTTCGCCGGGAAAAAGATCGTTGAGGTCGGCGTCCAGGAGGCGATCAAGCACCCCGAGGCTGTGTTCGACCGCCTGGGCAAGTGAGGGGCTTCGGCCATGACCAGGATCACTTTTCTGTTTCCCCTGGCCAACGGCCTGCACGCCAGGCCGGCCAGCTTTTTGCAGGAAGCCTGCCGGCGCTTCGATGTCACGGCCGTCTTTCGCAACAACCGCAACCGGCGCAGCGCCGATATTGCCAGCGCGCTGGAGCTGGTGGCCAGCAACACCCTGGACCATGATCCCTGTTGCCTGGAAATCAGCGGCCAACAGGAAAAGGAAGCCGTGCTGGCCTTGAACATTTTCCTGCGCCAGGAGCTGCCCCATGCCGATGATGACACCCCCCTGCCAGCCGCCCCTGCACAGGGAGAAACCTGGCTTTCCCCTGCTTTCCATGAAAAGGGGGTCCGCTGTTTCCAGGGCCGGGCACTGGCGCCGGGAATGGGCCGCGGCCGCGCCGAATTCCTGCACACCGCCAATTCCCTGCCTAAACGCTTCGCCGCCGCCGGGGAAAAGGTTGGGGAAAAGGAGCTGGGGCTCTTCGAGAAAGCCTGCCGGGAGGTGGAGCGTGAACTGCGAGCGGCAGCGGCCGGGGCCAGGGACCACAACGCCGCCGCCATCCTGAAAGCCCATTTGGCCATGGCCGTCGACCCCGGTTTCAGAGCCCGCATCGCCGGCCTGATCACCAGAAGGAAAATGCCGGCCGGAACGGAAGCACATCGCCGCCCCCGCCGCCCCGCGGGCTCGCGGGCCGCAAGGCCGCGGTCCCTTGTGGACGCGGTTCCCGTATCATCATCGCCGCCGGGCTTTCCCCGGCCGAACTGCTCGCCCTTGATCGTCGCACCCTGCGCGGGCTCGTTCTCGGCGACATCAGCGCTACTTCGCATAGCGCCATCCTGGCCCGTTCTTTCTCCATCCCCGCCGTAGCCCTGTCCCCCCGGTCTCTGGCTCAGATCAGTGCGGGAGAAGAGCTCATCGTCGACGGCCGGCGCGGGGTGGTCAGCCAAAAGCCCGGCCCGGGCTTGAAACGCTACTATCGCCTGGAAGCCGAACAACTGCGCCGATTGGAACGACGGCGGGCCGGCCTGAAAATGCGGCCGGCCAAAACCCTGGACAACCTGCGGGTAGAAATCGCGGCCAACATCGGCAGCGCAGCCGAACTGGAACCGGCCTGGCAAAACGGTGCGGAGGCCGTCGGACTTTTCCGCAGCGAAACCCTCTTCCTGGAGCGCGACACTCCGCCGGGAGAGGATGAACAGTTCATGGCCTACAGCCGGGCGGCCCGCTCGGCCAGAGGCAGGACGGTCATCATCCGCACCCTGGACGTCGGCGGCGACAAGCGCCTCCCCTACCTGGCGCTGCCGTTGGAAGACAATCCCATCCTCGGCTTTCGCGCCGTGCGTTTTTACGGCGAACATGAAGCGTTGATCCGCTGCCAGCTGCGGGCCATCCTGCGCGCCGCAAGTCACGGCCGCTTGAAGGTCATGGTGCCGATGGTCACCGGCCGCGAGGAAATCCGCCTGGTGCGCCGGCTGCTACATGAAGCCGCCGCGGACCATAGACCGCGGCAACCCCAAGCTGGAGAGCCTCTATGATCCGCTGCACCCCGCTTTTTTGCGCCTGCTGGAGGGGGCGGCCGCCCAGTCCCGGAGCGCGAAGCGCTGGCTGGGCATCTGCGGCGAAATGGCGGGAAAGGTGGAGCTTTTGCCGCTGCTCATCGGGCTTGGCTTCGACGAGCTCAGCATGGCCCCGGGACTGATCCCCGCGGTCAAGGAACGCCTGGGCGAACTGGACAGCGGCGAATGCCGCGCTCTGCTGCAGCGGGCCGGGCGCTGCGCGGACGCCGGGGAGGTCCGCCAACTGCTGGCGGAGTTCAACGGCCGCGGCGGCTCAGCACCGATCATCTGCCCCTCCGGGGCGGATCCGATCGGTCTGCCCCCCAGGGGGGCTGCCGGGGTCATCGCCGCTGAATGGGTCAGTCTCGACTCCCCCAGCCGCACGCCAAGCGAAGCAATCAAGGAACTCTGCGGGCTGTTGGAGCTCGCCGGCCGGGTCAGCGATGCTTCGGCCCTGGAAGAGACCGTCTGGAAACGCGAAGGGACATCCACCACCAACCTCGGCTTCGGTTTCGCCCTTCCCCATGGCAAATCCTCCCGGGTCAGAGCCAGTTCCATCGCCTTCCTGCGGCCGCGCCGACCGATCCGCTGGAGCGGTAAAAATTCAGCGCCGGTGCGCGCCGTTCTGCTGATCGCCGTCCCCGAGCATGGGGGCAAAACGCACTTGCGGCTCATCGCCGGCCTGTCGCGGCGGCTGATGGACGAGGGTTTCAGGGAGTCGCTTTTCGCGGCCGCGGAAGCGCCGACCGTCCTGGCCCTCATCAACTCCGCCGTCGCGGTCGGCTGATTTGCATTTTTCCGTCTGCCTGCCTATAATCACCGTGTATGGGAAATAGGGGTCAATGGGAGCAAGCATCCATGGAAATGGAAGTGAAAAAAAAATCCACCTTCGCCAGACGGCTGGCCGTCCTGGCCGCGGCGGCCGCGGTGCTGCTGGCGGTCAACCTGGCCGTGCCGCGGAAAAAGGTGCCGCCGAGCGTCGGCGTCCGCACCTTGAAAGATTTGGCCGAGCTGGCCACGGTCGAGTACAGCGTGACCAAGATCGTCTCCTACAAGGACGTCGCCTGGTACGGCGACCGCAAAATTCTTTTTGAAGCCGCGGCCACGGTGAAAGCCGGCGTCGACCTGAACGAATTGACCGACCAGGACATCAAGCTGGAAAACGACTCGGCCGTCACCGTCACCCTGCCGGCGCCTAAGATCCTGCTCTTCAACATGAAGCCGGAAAACATAAGGGAGATATTCAACGAATCGGGCATCCTGCGCAGCGATTTTTCCAACCAGGAAAAGGACGGCCTGCTCAGCCAGGGCGAAAAGGACATCCGCGCCAAGGTCGGGCGCATGGATATCCTGCAGCGGGCGGCGCGCAACGCCCGAATCCTGCTCGAATCGTGGCTGAAAAAAATGGGCTTCCAGGCGGTGCATGTCGTTTTCAGGGGAAAAGGGGGGCGGCCATGAAAAGACTACTCGCCATCCTCCAGATCGTCCTGCTGCTGGCCATCGTCTTCATGCTCTACAACCCGCTGGCCAAGATCGGCCTGCTGCCTTCCTTAAGCAGCATTTTTCATATCCAGCAGTCGCGCATCGACGAAACCCCGGTCATCATCCAGCAGGTGAAGAACATCGCCCAGATGTTCACCCAGACTTTTTACGACGAAACCGTCTACGATACCGGCATCATCCG
>JAPKZM010000264.1 GCA_026393775.1 Candidatus Aminicenantota bacterium | reverse complement strand
AACCTGGCCCGTTCCCTGGAAGAGAACCTGCTGCTGACCCTGGCGGTCTTTCGCCAGCAGGTCAACGTCTGGGTGCTGAAAAAAGATTTTGCCCAGGTCTATTTCAGCGTCGAAAACGACCCTGGTTCCGGGGTCAGCGTCGCGATCTACGGCATTTACCGCAGCAGCGCCGGCAACGGCTTTGAGATGATCAAGGAGGTCGCGGCCTCTGAATTGCAGGACAATTCATACACCTATTTCGATAAATATCTTGACCGCGGCGTGGCGTATACCTATCTGATCCAGGCCAGGAATGCCCAGGGCGAGGTGATCGCCAGTTCCACTCAGGAAAGCATCTGAGGTGCGCAAATGAGGAAATCCATATTTATCGGAGTTTGGATTGTTTTTTTCTCGCTGCAATTGTTCGGCGGCGACAAATGGTTCGTCAGTGCCGGGGCCGGAGCCGTTTTCGCCAACGACGAACGCTTCACTGATCTTTATGGCCGCCTGCAATTCAGCCCGGAACTGAAAGCCGGTTATGTATTTTACGAAAATTTCTATCTCTGGCTGGGCTACAGTTTTTTTTCCGCTACCTACACCATTCCGGTTTTGCTAGATGAAGCCGAGGTCAATCAGCATTCCCTGGCTCTCGGGGTCGGTTGGGAAATCCGCCGCGGCCGCCTGCAGTCCGATTTTTTTGCCGCCCTGACCTGGGCCGGATTGACGGAACAAGCCCTGGACGAAACGTTCAGGAGTTCCGCCGCCGGTTTTGAACTGGGAACGGGTTTGCGCTATTACATCAAGAAGAAGGTCTTCGTCGGGGTGACCTTTTCCTATTCCGAAGCCCGCGTCACATTATCAGAAACTGAAATCCACATCGGGGGGCGGCGCTTGCTGGGGGGCATGCGTTTGGCCGCCAACCTGGGCCTGCGTTTTTAGGCGGGGACCGGTTTTCAGTTCAGGCCGCGGAGCCGGCCGATGAATTCGCTGCCGCCGAGAAATCCGGAAAAGCGGCCCATTTCCTTTCCGGCTGGGTCGAAGAAAATGATCGTCGGCATGCCGATGATGGCCAGTGATTTCCGCAAGTTCTCGTTGGCGGCGTTCTTAGTGGTCAAGTCGAGCTTGACCAGGATGTAATCCTTCAAGCTCGCGCGGACGTCGTCCCGGCTGAAGGTCTATTCGTCCAGTTCGCGGCAAGCGGCGCACCACTCGGCCCAGGCATCGATCATCAGCCGCTTGTTCTCCATGCGTGCTTTTCCCCTGGCCTGGTCCAGGTCGGCGAGCCAGGGCAGGGATTTTTCGGCGGCCGCCGGAGCCGGCGCTCCGGTCGGGGCAAAATGTCTTGACATGCCTTGATAGAACAGGATGGCTCCGGTCAAGAAAATCAGGACGGCCAGAGTTTTGGCCAGGGTATGGGCTATGGTGGCTTCCGGCTGCGGGCGGAACAGGCCAAGGCCAACGGCCAAGGTGATGAGGAAAATACCCCAGAGCATCAGCGTCAGCCAGGAGCTGAGAATGTTGCTCAGGAAATAGATACCGCCGGCGACCAGCAGCGCGGCAAAAAAGTATTTTACCGCGCTCATCCAGCCGCCGCCGCGGGGCAGGGCCGAGATAACCCCGGAAAATGTTCCGGCGATCAGAAAGATGACGCTCATGCCGAGCGAGAAAACGAAGGTGAGCCAGAAGCCGAGGAGGACGTTTCCCGACTGGCTGATCCAGGAGAGCAGGGCGATGAGCACCGGGCCGACGCAAGGGGCGGCAATGATGGCCGAAACGCCGCCGACCAAAAAAGAGCCCAGGATGTCATTTTTATGGCTGCGCGACACCTTGGACGAAATCCAGGCCGGCACCGGGATGGAAAACAGCCCGGCCAGGCTCAAGCCCATGACGATAAAAATAGCGGCGATGATCGAGACCACGATCGGATTTTGAAACGAAATGCCGATCAGCGAGCCGGTCTTAGCGGCGATGACGCCCAGCAGCGAATAGACCAGGGACAAGCCGAGGACGAAGAACAGCGAGAGGCTGAATCCCTTCAACTTGCTCCCGCCGCTACGGCCGCCCACGTAGCCCATGATGATGGGGATCACCGGATAGACGCAGGGGGTCAGGCTGGCCAGGAAACCGGCCGCGAAAACCAGGATGAAGAGCAGGAAAGAGGAATTTCTGAGTTGCCCGCGAATCAGTTTTTCCAGCCGCGACGCCAGCGGGCCCTCCTGGATCCCGCCGGAGTCATCCGCCCGGGCGGAAGAACCGAAGCCCGTGGGGATGGTGACCGGCACCAGGCTCTGGTCGGGAGGGTAGCAGAGTTCCTGCGGGAATTCCTGGCAGATCTGATACGAAATATTGAATGACAGGGTCAGGGGCGCTCGGAGCGGCGCCAGGACTTTCATATAGGCGCGGACATTGAAGCTGCCCGCGAAGACTTTTTCCTCGCCGTAGGCAATTCCCGCCGGAAAAACCACCCGCTCGATAGCCGCGCTAGATTTCTGGGGGAGTTCGATGCTGAAAAAATTATTTTTCAGATCGGTGATATGGTAGCCGGCCGGAACCTGGAAGGCAAAGTCGATATACCCCTGCCCGGCGTTGACCCGGGGGGTGATCGACGGCTTCACTGCCGACAGCTCCGCGAACTGGGCCGCTGCGGTCGTGGCAGCCGCGAGCAGCAGGCAAAAAACGGCGAAAGTTTTCTTTTTCATGGGAAATCCATGGTAGCAAATATCGGGTTTCGGGTCAACTGCCGGGCGCGGACTTGGCGCAGGGCAGACGGCGTACGGTATACGGTAGAAGACAAGGGAAATAGGTCGGCAATTTTACTTGCCGTACACCGTCAACCGTTTGCCGTAAACCGAGTTTTATGATAAAATTAATTTTAAATGCACCTGTAGCTCAATGGATAGAGCTTTTGACTACGGATCAAAAGGTTGGGGGTTCGACTCCCTCCAGGTGCGTTTTATCTTACCAGCCCAGCGGAGCTGGATAAGAGCCTTAGATAGCAAATTCAAAATTTGTTTTGAAAAGCTAACAAATTTTAGAATTTGCTATAAGGCTCTAACCAAAACCATGATAAAAGACAAGGTTTATTTCATGAAAAAAGCGCTGCTCCTGGCCAACAGGGCCGAGAAGGGCGGCGAGGTGCCGGTGGGCGCCGTGCTGGTCCGGGAAGGGCGGATCATCGGCCGCGGTGGCAATGCCCCGATCGAAAATTGCGACCCTACCGCCCATGCCGAAATCGTGGCCCTGCGCCGGGCCGGGAGAAGAGCCGGTGCATACCGGCTAAATGGCTGCGAGATGTTTGTCACGCTCGAACCTTGCCTGATGTGCTACAGCGCCATGGTCCAGGCCCGGATCGACAAGCTGTACTATGGCGCCGACGACGCCAAGAACGGGATCTTTTCCAGCGGCGTCTTTGACAACGTGAAGCATGTATACAACCACCGGATCACGGTCGAGTCCGGGCTGCTCGCCGAGCCCGCTTCCGAACTGCTGGCCGGTTTTTTCAAAGCGCGGAGGGGTGCCGGAGCGGTTGAACGGGACGGTCTCGAAAATCGTTGTGGGGGGTAACCCCCACCGTGGGTTCGAATCCCACCCCCTCCGTAGTTTCACTATAATTTCCCCAAGTCCAGTAAGTCGGGGAAATTATCTAGTGAAACTATCCCCGCAGGGGATTATCCTTTTTCTTGGCGGGATTCAATCCCACGGAACCCAGCGCTAGATGTTTTCAGCGGATTTCCAAACTTGCTGAAAACATAGTGCTGGTATTGGATCTGCGCCCGCAGAAAGCTCATCCCCTCCGGGGATAGGACGAATAGTGTCCCCGCAGGAGCGTGGTCAATTCGTCCTATCCCTGCCCCTCCGCCATATTTAATTTTATCGAAGATAATAGCGAATCAATCCGCTCAATACCGCAGCCACTCGAATGCGGCAGAAGCCTCGATCGCGTAGGTATTGCCGTTGTCGTCCTCGATGGTCAAGGTCACCTTGATCGCATCGGGATTTTTACTGCTGTAAATATCCTGGGTGTGATCGTAATAGAGCAGGCTGAAGGTGAAATCGGCGTTGGCGGCAACGCTGTAGACGCCGGCGGGAGCGGGCGTGATCTGGTCCTGGAAAGCGGAGCTGCCGGTCTTGGTAGCCTGGATGACGACGTCGCTGCCGGCTTTTATTTCCAGCACAAACTCCTTGATGACCGCGTTGACGTCGCTCTGGTTTTCGGCCTTGACCCTGAATTCCAGTTTCGAGTCGCCATGTATCCCAGGGCCGATATAGGATCCCTTGCCCCATACCTCGGTAATTCGGACATCACTTTTCTTCTTTTTGCAGCCGGGCATGGAAACGACCGACAACGCCACAACCAGAACCAGCAACCAAAGACTGTTTTTTTTCATCTTCTTCTCCTCCGTTCATTTGCCAAAAAATTCTCGTTGCAAAACGGGAGCGGTGATCTTGCCGCTGGGACCGTCGCCCCTTGAAACACAAACAGCTACGTTGTTCCCGAGGGCCGCGAAGATTTCGGCCACATCCTTATGGGTGAAGCCGGGGCAAAGCAATACCGAATCTATTTTTTCTTTTTCATGAAGTTCCCGGCAAACCTTCAGCGCTTCAGCCTGCGATCGTACGACATAGGTATAAAGTCTGTATTTCCCGGTATCGATAAGATGGTGGTGTTTTTGGACATCCGCATCGGGTGCATGGGCAATAAATATTGCTTTAAAAGCCATGGTTGCCTCCTGATCCTTGCATTTTGACGAGAATAATCTAAATTGTCAATTTTCGACGCCAAGACTATTATTTTGTCTTATTAAAGCCCCTTCTTTCCCGCAGCGCAAGCTCCTGTTGCTCTTGAGCTCGGATTGGAGTAAAATAACCGCATGATCTCGCGCCCAAGTTTGTCCACGCGCCAAAGAATGCATAAAGTGATATTCATCCTTCTGGTGCTCGGCTTGGGCAGCGTTCTCGCCTGGTATTTTATTCCCTGCTCCGAGCCTGCCGTCGTGGTCACCCCTGTTTATCGGGACCTGAAGCTGGCCGAAGCCAGGGAAATGAAAATGCCCATCGGCTCTGGCGATTTTTTCGCCGGAGTGCTGGAACGGGCCGGGGTAAAGGCACAAGAAGCGGCCCAGCTTATTGCCGACATCCGACCGATCTATGATTTGGCCAGCATTCGCAGCGGCCGCAGCCTGACCCTGTTTTTCGAAGGCGAAAAGCTGCGCAACCTGGTTTACCCGATCGATCGGGACTCGTACCTGGAAGTGGAAAGCGACGGACTAAGGCGCTTTTGGGGGCGTGTCGTCGCCGTTCCCTACGAGATCAAACGCGAGGTCGTCCGCATCCGCATCGAGAATTCCCTTTACGAATCGACCGAGGCTTCCGGCGAGAAGTTGGAACTATTCGAACCGTTGGCAAGCATTTTCGAATACGACGTCGATTTCAACCGCGATATCCAGCCCGGGGATTCGCTTTCAGCCGTAGTGGACAAAAAATATCTCAACGGCAAGCTGGCGTCCTATGGCGACATTTTTGCCGCCGAACTGATTAACAACGGCAACGCCATTCGTATCGTGCGTTATCCCTCGCCTTCGGGTTCCATGGGGTACTATCATCCCGACGGCCGCTCCACCCGGCGCCAGTTCCTACGCTGCCCGTTGCCCTTTATCCGCGTCACTTCGCGCTTCGGCATGCGCCATCACCCGATCCTTGGCTTCTCGGCGCGGCACAACGGCACCGATTTCGCCGCCCCCTATGGCACGCCGGTGCGCGCCACCGCCTCGGGAATGGTGACCGCCCGCGGCCGCGACAACGGCCGGGGCAACTATGTGTCCGTCCGCCACGCCAACGGCTTCGCCAGCAACTACTACCATATGCAGCGCTTCGCCGCCGGCTTGCGTACCGGCCAGCGCGTCGAGCAGGGGCAGGTGCTCGGCGCCGTGGGCAGCACCGGCCTGTCGACCGGACCGCACCTGCACTACGGCCTGCTGAAAAACAGCCGCTTTCTCAATCCCCTGCGCCTGCAGTCGCCCAGCATCGCTCCGCTGCCGGCGGAAGCCATGGAGGATTTCCGGAAATACTGCGCGCATGTCTGCCTGCCGCTCGCGCCAATGCCGAAGCCGGCGGCCATCCGGACGATCGCCGTCAAGAACCGGCCGCTTCCGGGTTCCCCTGGCCTCAATATGGACCGAGCGGATATCCGTGGCGGTGGCCGTGATGGCTGACGGCTTCTCGTGTTCATCATCAGCAGGAGATCCTGAATGATCAAGAAAAAATGGTTGCTTATTTTCGTATCCTTTTGCGCCTGGGGCGGAATCTGTTTTTTGCCGGCCCAGGAACGGGAGAAAAATGAAGAAATCCTGGCCGTGCAGAGAACCATCGCCAGGGAAAAATTGTCCTGGCAAGCCGGGGAGACATCGCTGTCGCGCCTGAGCGGACCCGAAAGGCGGCGCCGGCTCGGCGGCCGCCTGGCCGGCGTTGTGCCCCGGATCGCGGCGCAGAAACCCGCGCCCGAGTCGCTGCCGGCCGCTTTGGACTGGCGCAACCACAACGGCAATTGGGTCAGCTCCATCAAGGACCAGGGCGACTGCGGCAGCTGCTGGGCCTTCGCCGCCACCGCTGTGCTGGAAAGCATGGTTAAGATCACCAAGAATACGAGCGAGGATGTTGATTTGTCCGAGCAGACGCTGCTTTCCTGCAGCGGCGCGGGGGACTGCGAGGCTGGCGGCTATGATTATCTGGCGGCGGAATATATCCGGACGACCGGCATTCCCAATGAGAGCTGCTATCCGTATTCGGCCCAGGATGAACCCTGCAACCCTTGCCCCGACTGGCTGGCGCGCGTGATCAAAATCAGGTCTTGGGATTGGGTAGGCACCTCTGTTACCGGCATCGAAACGGCCCTGCAGAGCGGCCCGGTGTCCACTTTTATGACCGTTTACTCCGACTTCTATCATTACCTCGGCGGAATTTACCAGGTCTCCCCCGGCGCCACGGAAGAGGGTGGCCATCTGGTGACGATCATCGGCTATGACCATCCCAACGGCTACTGGATCTGCAAGAATTCCTGGGGCAGCGACTGGGGGGAGAACGGTTTTTTCCGCATCCAGATGGGGCAGTCGGGCATCGGCAGCCAGAACCTGTCCATGAGCCAGCCGATCGTGGACGATCATGCACCCACCTTCCAAGCCATAGCCGATCAGAGCGTCGAAGAAGGGCAGCTGCTCAGTTTCACCTTGAGCGCTTCCGATTTAGACAACGATCCCGTCACCTATCGTTGCCTGAACCTCCCGGAAGGCGCCGCGGTCGATGCGGCCAGCGGTGTTTTTTCTTGGGTACCGACCCACACCCAGTCCGGAGTTTACGACCTGAAGTTTGCCGCTTCGGATGGCATGGTCGAAACGGTAAGTATCGGCAGGGTTACCGTAACCAACGTAAAGCGCAAGCCATGGTGAAGCGCGGAAAAAACAGTGAGAACCATGAGAAAAAATAACTGCATCCGCATCGCTGCGTTGGCCGCCATGATGCTGATTGCCGGCGACCTGGCGGCGATCACGGTTCCTAAAAGCAAGCAATTCACCCTCCGCGGCGGGCTCAACCTGTTTAGCCGATGCGGCCGGGAGAGTGACTACCAGCCCGGGGAAAATGATTTCCCCGTCACTCCGGCTTTCATGGCGTCGGCGGCGGGGATCGGCCTGACCTTCTTCACCTCCTCGTCGTTCGCCATCGGCTTTGACGTCAGCTACGGCGCCAGGGCCAAAGTAGACTTGCGTGATCCTTCCGATGGGGAGATCATCCGTGCCGACACGCCCCAGAACCTGGTCGCCATATTCAGCCTTTTCCAGTACCTGGAGCTTTCCCAGCGAACGCGATTGTTCGTTTCCTTTGGCGTCGGCGCCGAATACTGCATGGCCAAAGAGGTTGAGTATGTGTCCGACCTGGGCAGCCGGATCATCATCAGCGCTCCCGCGAACCCCATTTCACCCCTGGCGGTCGCTGGGATAGGCGGGCAATGGATGTTTTCCGGCACGTTGGGAATCGGCCTGGAATGCCGGGCATTTTGTCTTTTCAGGAATCCGCTCCAGTTCCTAACCTCCCCGGCGCTGACCCTGGTGTTGAAATTTTGATTGGCAAGCGAAAAGAATTTATCGAACGCGGTGGCCGCGGATAGTTATTTCAATAACTCGCCGATGTCCTGTCCCAGTATTTTAGTGGCTGTTTTCTTGAAGCGGCAGATACTCGATTCTTGAAACCAGTTTGACCTTCTGATTTTTATATTTTATCATGGATATTGATGAAAGAGAGAATTCTTGAGCTGGGACGGGATCTTTTCCGCCCCCCGGTTTTCGCCCAGGAAGAAAAAACCCAGGCGGCCAAACTGATCTACCCGGTTCTGTGGAGCCAGATCCTGGCAACCACCGTCATCGGGATGGTTCTATGTATCCTAACGACGGCCTACAGTTACTTCTGGCTGGCGCTTATTTTTTTCACCCTCATCATCGGCTGGATCCAATTGAGCTTGGCCCGGCGCGGCCGGACATATTTGTGCAGCCTCCTGCTGGTAGCGGGATTATGGGCGGACCTTACCCTTTTTTCCTTTACCATGACCGGAATCGGCGTACGGGCGGCCTGGGGCTTTTTCTTCGTCGTTTTTATTGCCGGAATGCTTCTCGGCAGGCTAGCCGGCATCGTTACGGCCGTCATCGCCAGCTTGACCACGCTGGCCATCGCTTACCTGGCTCCGGTGCGCTCTCAATTTCCCATTCAATTCTGGCTGACCAATTCCCTGTACCTGGTTTTTGTAATTTTTCTCCAGTTCCTGGCCAGCCGTTCGATTCGCGAGTCCCTGGAGGAGGCCAAGCGGCAACTGCGGGAGAGACAGCAGGCCGAAAAAGAATTGCAAGAACGTGAGAACATGCTCAGCAGTATTTTCCGCGCCGCTCCGACCGGGATTGGCGTGGTAAGCAACCGGGTCTTGACATTAGTCAATAGCCGGATTTGCGAAATGACCGGCTGGACCCAGGAAGAACTGATCGGCAAAAACTCGCGGATTCTCTACCCTACTGATGCCGATTTTGAATGTGTGGGAAAAGAAAAGTACCGCCAGATCGCCGAACAAGGCACGGGGACGGTGGAAACACGCTGGCAGTGCAAGGATGGCCGCATTATCAATGTGCTTTTGAGCTCCACTCCGATCAATCCGCTGGACCAGGCGGCCGGAGTGACCTTCACCGCCCTGGACATCACCGGCCGCAAACGGGCCGAGGAGGCGCTGCGCGAAAGCGAAGAAAAATACCGCCAGACCATGAACGTCGCGCCGATCGGGATCTACATCATCCAGGACATGCTTTTCAAGTTCGTCAATCCGGAAATGGCCAGGCTGCATGGGTATGATGCGGATGGAATGATTGATTCGATCAGTCCGCCCGATGCGTTGGTCGCTCCCGAGCACCGGGAAATGGTTCGTCAGACCCTGCTGAAACGGCAGCAGGGGGTGCGCAGCCTGCCCTATGAAATCAAAGCCATGCGTAAGGATGGTTCGCTGTTCGACGCCATGGTCTGGGGGCAGGGCATTTTGTACAAGGGCAAACCGGCATCGGTCGGTTCGCTGCTGGATATCAGCGAGCGCAAACACGCGGAAGAATCGTTGAAAGAGAGCGAGCATCGCTACCGCACGCTCTTCGAGAGCGCGAGCGATTCCATCTTTGTCATGAAGGGCAACCTCTTTTTTGACTGCAACTCCAAAACCCTGGAGATGTTCGGTTGCCGGCGCGAGCAGATCATCGGCGTTTCGCCGGACCAGTTTTCCCCTCTGCTCCAGCCCGACGGCAGGAATTCACGGGAGAAAGCCCTCGAAAAGATCAATGCCACCTACTCAGGAACTCCACAATCTTTTGAATGGCAGCACTGCAAGGTTGACGGCACGCCCTTCATGACCGAGGTCAGCTTGAGCCGTTTTGAACTGGGCTCGAGTATTTTCCTGCTGGCGATCGTCCGCGACATCACCGAACATAACCTGCTGGAAGAACAGCTGCGCCAGGCGCAAAAAATGGAGGCGGTCGGGATTTTGGCCGGCGGCGTGGCCCATGATTTCAACAATATCCTTTCCTCCATCGTCGGTTATGCGTCGCTGTTGCAGATGCTGCCCGGACTGGACAGGAAGGTGAAGGAATATCTCGAGCGCATCCTCGCTTCGACCGAGCGGGCCGCCAGCCTGACCCACAGCCTGCTGGCCTTCAGCCGCAAACAGGCCATCGAGTTGCAGCCGGTCGACATCAATGAGACGATCTCCGGGTTTCACAAGGTCCTGGCGCGCCTGATCGGCGAAGACATCGATTTCAGGCTCGAACTGGCCGGTGAAATCCTGGTGGTGAATGCCGACATCCGCCAGATCGAGCAGGTATTGATGAATCTGGCGACCAATTCACGTGACGCCATGCCAGCTGGCGGCATGCTGACGATCGCCACCCGTTCCGTGGTCGTCCAGAATGAGCGCGGAGAGGTCCCCAAGGGCGCCTATGCCGTGATTTCGGTGTCCGACACCGGGACGGGAATGAACAGCGAGACCCAGAGTCATTTGTTCGAACCCTTCTATACGACGAAGGAAGTGGGCAAGGGGACCGGGCTGGGGCTGGCCATCGTATACGGCATTATCAAGAATCATCGCGGCTTCATCAAGATAGGGGGCGGAACGGGACGAAGCACGGCTTTTCATATTTATCTGCCCCTGAACCCGCTGGCCGTTCGGAAAAGCAAACGCAAAAAACAAGCGAAGATTCCCAGGGGCGATGAGACCATCCTGCTGGTCGAAGACGATGCGGCCGTCCGCCATGCCACTAAATCGTTGCTCGAGGAGTTCGGCTACACGGTTCTGGAAGCTGCGGATGGAATGGAGGCATTGGCTGTATTTGCAGCGCACCGCGACCAAGTCCGTTTGCTCGTCTGCGATTTGATCATGCCAAAACTAAATGGCCAGGAAACCAGGGCCGGAATTTTAAAATTAAAACCGGACGTAAAAACTTTGTTCATCAGCGGCTATACCAATGACATCATCACCCGCAAAGGCATCCTGGACCCTGAAGTGCACATGCTTTTGAAGCCATTGCATCCCGCTAAACTGCTCGAAAAGATCCGCGAAATCCTGGACTCCTGACCCTGGGGCGCTTGGCGTTTTTTTCGGCATCAAGGCAACAGGACCGTATCTTCATCCTCTTTGGTCGTGATGTTCAGGCGGATGGTTTTGTGGATCATATCGATATTGATGACCTGGATCTCCATGTTTTCACTTTTTTCCATCGATTTGAGCCGGGTGGTGATTTCCAATAAACAATCGACGCTCAGCCGCTCATATTTCAATTCGGCCCTAATCTTGGCGAAATTGCCGCGGTCGAATTGATCGATACGCATGATCGGAAATCCGAAACGGTTGAAGACGTCGTAAATCAATACCGGATCAATGGTGTTTTTCATGAGCGGCTCCCAGCCCTGGTTTGCTTTTCGTGTTATATATAAGGCAATTTTTTCACAAAATCAATAGGAGCGGTTTTTTTTTCCGATTGCATTAAAAAAACTCCTCTGCTATAATTTTTTCACTATGTGCGAGGAGGAAAAATGAAGAAAAGCATCTTACACGCCGGCATGGCCTTGTTATTTATGGCCCTGGTCCCGAACATCAGCGCCCAGGCCAAGGAAGATTTGATCAATGATATCCTGATCAATCCTGCCCGTTATTGGAATATGCAGGTCATTGTGGTCGGCGAAGTGCAGAACGTCACCGCTGACCCAGAAGGCACCACCCGCGGCACCTACACGCTCCTCGATGACAGCTGCCCCAACACGATCACCATCCGCACCAAGGACCTGCCGCCCGTTGGCCGGGCCTTCCGCGTCACCGGCACGCTTTTGCCGGTCGCCGACCGGGCCAATGTGCCGATCATCAGAGAAAGCGAGAGAACGGACGCCTCCGAATTCTCCGCGTCCACCCGCAATCTGCTCCTCGGCCTGGGGGCCGTTCTAGTTATCCTGATCGTTATTTTTGTCTTCCTGCTGCTCAAGCCCAAGAAAACAGTTTCGCAGTCCAGATCCGAAGCGGGGTCAAAACCGGAAGCCCGCCAGGAAAAACCTAAGAATGAAGGAATCCTGCCGACGGTCGCCGTTCCCATGCCGACTCCCCAGGGCGGCGAGACCCAGCTGCTGTTGAATCCGAATGCCGAATTGCTCGTGGAACAGGGGAATGACAAGGGCCTGGTTTTCACCATCAACAAGAATATCAGCCTCATCGGCCGTTCCGGCACGCGGCTCAATGATATCGTCTTGACCGACAACACGGTTTCCAAGGAACAGGCCGCGCTGCACTTCGATCCGATCAGCGGCCGCTACTCCATCGTCAACGAAAGCGCCAAGAACCCGACCAAGGTGAACGGCGTGATCGCCAGCCAACCCGTATTTTTGAAAGGCGGCGAGTCGATCGAAATGGGCAAGACCACCCTGCGCTTCAAGCCGCTATAGTCAAACTTTGGTTTCAGAAATCCCAGGCAGCCTCTGAAACCAACCAGTTTGACTATACCAACACTAGATGTTTTTGCACTATGGTTCCACGCAGCTCGATGGTCATGTGGAACCATCTAGTGCAAAAACATAGTGATGGTAATGATTGCTTTTCGCAGCCACTTGCATTAGAATTGTTCCGCGTGACGAACATGAAGAAGATAGGCAAATACACGATCAACGCTGAAATCGCCAAGGGAGGCATGGGCGTGCTTTACCGCGCCCTGGACCCGTTCATCGGCCGCACGGTAGCCATCAAGACCATCCGCCTGGACATCCTGCAGCAGACCACCGGCAAGGAGGAGGCGTTGAAGCGCTTCCTGCGTGAAGCCCAGTCGGTGGGCAACCTGTCCCACCCCAATATCGTCACCATCTACGATGTCGGCGAGGATGAAGGGCTGATCTACATCGCGATGGAATATGTTGACGGCCATAGCCTGGAAGATCTGCTGAAGCAGAATAAAAAATTTTCCCTGGACGAGATCGTGCAGTTGTTCAGCCAGATCGGCGCCGCCCTCGACTATGCCCACCGCAAGGGAATCGTGCACCGCGATATCAAGCCGGCCAACATCCTGGTCGATGCCAACCACAAAGTCACGATCGTTGATTTCGGCATCGCTCGCACCTCGGCTTCCACCATGACCCAGACGGGGATGCTCATGGGCACGCCGCGCTACATGTCCCCGGAACAGATCACCGGGAAAAAAGTCGACAACCGGGCCGATATTTTTTCTCTGGGGGCAATTTTGTATGAATTGCTGACCCAATGCAATCCCTTCGAAGGCGAGAGCATCACCACCGTCATTTATAAAATCATGCATGCCGAATTGCGCCCGATCAGCGAATTCAACAAACAGCTGCCTGCCGAACTGGATGGCGTAGTCCGAAAGGCGCTGGCCCGCGACGCCGATGCCCGCTACCAGACCTGCCATGAGCTCGTTGACGACCTGAAAAAATACTCCCTGAGCAAAGGTCGGGTCGATACCGTCAAAGAAAATCACGGCAAAAAACAGGAGACGCAACTGCTTGAAGGGCTGGAAATGAAGCCGGCCCCGGCCGCCGCTAAAGGCAGGAACCCCCTTTTCATCGTGCTGATGGCGATGATCGCCGTGCTCGGAATAATCATGGGGGTCATCTGGCTGACCGGCCGCAGAAGCACTGCGCCGGCCGCCGGCGCTGGAGCCATCCCCGCGCCTCCCGCTGTTGCCGGCAGTGCAGAACCCGTAGGCGAAAAAAAGGTTGACTCCACGACCCCCAGGGCGGTTTTGCCGCAACCCGGGCCGAAGGCCCAACCACCGCCGTCCACGGAAGCAAAAAAAAATCAGCCGGCCGCTGTCGTGCAGGCCACGACCGAAAAACCCGAGTTGAAACCGGGAACCGCTATCGTGCAGGTCCCGGCCGAAAAACCCGAGTTGAAAC